>URUX01000056.1 GCA_900551135.1 uncultured Clostridium sp. | reverse complement strand
AATTAATAAGTTGCTGCATAACAATAATTCACACAAGTTTGTCTTTAACGACATATGCAAGGTTTTAAGCGAAATTTTGCTATCCAACATTCTGGTTATCAGCAAAAAAGGAAAAGTGCTGGGAGTCAGCATCTGCCCTGGTGTCGATGAGATTGAAGAACTGATTGTAGACCAGGTAGGCAATTACATAGACAAATTGCTGAATGAAAGGCTTCTTAGCGTGCTGTCCACCAAAGAGAATGTAAATCTTGCAACGCTTGGATTTGCAGAAGAAAATGTAAAGAAGTATCAGGCGATTATTTCCCCGATTGATATTGCAGGAGAACGTTTGGGAACCTTGTTTATGTATAAGTCAGATTCCCAGTATGATATTGATGATATCATTGTCAGCGAATACGGAACTACGGTAGTAGGTTTGGAAATGATGCGTTCGGTTAATGAAGAAAATGCAGAAGAGAGCCGGAAGGTTCAGATTGTGAAATCAGCAATCAGTACGTTGTCATTTTCCGAATTGGAGGCAATTACCCATATTTTTGAAGAACTGGACGGCAATGAAGGGATTTTAGTAGCCAGCAAAATTGCAGACAGAGTGGGAATTACCAGATCAGTGATTGTCAATGCTCTTCGTAAGTTTGAAAGTGCAGGAGTTATAGAGTCCCGGTCTTCCGGCATGAAGGGAACTTATATTAAGGTGCTTAATGATGTGGTATTTGATGAACTGAAAGCAATCAAGGCAAATGCCGGAAAAGCGAAGATGTAAGCTGCATATTGCGATAAAATATGGTTTCCGTAAAACAAAAGTGACAGAGGGGTCGTTTCATAAAAAACAGAAAAAGAACACTCTGTCACTTGTTTTTGGCAAAAAAACCAATAAAAAACAGGAAAAACAGCAAAAAAATGCTTGCACCGTAAGTTGACTTATGTTATAGTTGAGAAGCTTACGAAAAAACACGTCTGCGGATTCTGTGGGAAGGTGCCCCGGTATGAATGACAGGGTCTCCCTGGAAGCATGAGATGCAGGCGGAAGGAAAAACCAAATGGAGGTAGAAACATGAGCGTAATTTCTATGAAACAGTTACTGGAAGCTGGTGTACACTTCGGTCACCAGACAAGAAGATGGAACCCTAAGATGGCTCCATACATCTATACCGAGAGAAACGGTATCTACATCATCGACTTACAGAAGTCTGTAGGCAAAGTTGACGAGGCTTACAAGGCAGTAGCAGACATCGCTGCAGACGGCGGTACTGTTCTGTTTGTAGGAACCAAGAAGCAGGCTCAGGATGCAATCAAGACTGAGGCTGAGAGATGCAATATGTTCTATGTAAACGAGAGATGGTTAGGCGGTATGCTGACCAACTTCAAGACCATCCAGAGCAGAATTGCAAGATTAAAAGAAATCGAGACCATGGCTGAGGACGGAACATTCGATGTTCTTCCAAAGAAGGAAGTTATCGAGTTAAAGAAAGAATGGGACAAGTTAGAGAAGAACCTGGGCGGTATCAAAGAAATGAAGAAGCTGCCTGACGTAATCTTTGTAGTAGATCCAAAGAAGGAAAGAATTTGTGTACAGGAAGCACACACTCTGGGTATTCCGCTGATTGGTATTGCAGATACAAACTGTGATCCGGAAGAGTTGGATTATGTAATTCCTGGCAACGATGATGCTATCAGAGCAGTTAAGTTAATTGTTTCCAAGATGGCTGATGCTGTAATTGAAGCAAACCAGGGCGAGGCAGTTGCAGACATGGAAGTAGCTGGCGAAATCGAAGCAGATGAGACTGTAGAGGCTTAATTTGGAATGGCAGATGCTTCGCCCGGTTGGAATATACGGGTGAAGCATCTTTTTCACTATAATCAGAGATGGAGGAAATTGAACATGGCAGCAGTTACAGCAGCAATGGTAAAAGAGTTAAGAGAAATGACCGGCGCAGGTATGATGGATTGCAAGAAAGCGCTGGCAGCAACCGACGGAGACATGGACAAGGCAGTTGAGTTCTTAAGAGAAAAAGGACTGGCTTCCGCACAGAAGAAGGCTGGCAGAATCGCTGCTGAGGGTATCGCATTTACTCTGGTAAGTGATGATGAGAAGAAAGCAGTTGTAGTTGAGGTTAATGCTGAGACTGACTTCGTTGCTAAAAACGAAGTGTTCAGAGGTTATGTTGCAGATGTTGCTGCTCAGGCATTAAACAGCACCGCAACAGACATGGATACATTCTTTGCTGAGAAGTGGGCAAAAGACGAGCAACTGACTGTTAAGGAAGCATTATCTGCTCAGATTGCAGTAATCGGCGAAAATATGAACATCAGAAGATTTGAGCGTGTTGAGGAGCAGAATGGTTTTGTTGCTTCCTATATTCATGCAGGCGGAAAGATCGGCGTTTTAGTAGATGTTGAGACTGACGTTGTAAATGACGCTGTAAAAGAAATGGCAAGAAACGTAGCTATGCAGGCTGCAGCGTTAAAGCCGGTATACACCAACAGAAGCGAAGTAGATGCAGACTACATTGCAAAAGAAAAAGAAATCCTTGCAGTTGCTGCAAGAAATGAGAAGCCTGATGCAAACGATAAGATTATCGAAGGCATGGTTATGGGCCGTATCAACAAGGAATTAAAGGAAATTTGCTTACTGGATCAGGTATACGTGAAAGCGGAAGACGGCAAGCAGACAGTTGGCAAGTACGTAGAAGAAGTTGCAAAAGCAAACGGCGCTAAGATTGCAATCAAGAAATTCGTACGTTTTGAGACTGGCGAAGGTATGGAAAAGAAGGAAGAGGACTTTGCAGCAGAAGTTGCAAAGCAGATGGGACAGTAATTTCCCGGCCTGATTAAATAATTTGAAAAGCCCTTGAGAAGCTTTTCTCAAGGGCAGTTTTTGACCAAAATATGTACTTTCTACAAAAACAAATGTCTTTATTAGCCTGACAGCTATATGAAGAACTGATAAAATATTAAGGTGTGATAAAATGGGCAAATATTTTGCAAAAAGACTTGGAATGGCAATTGTTACAATTTTTTTAGTAACCTGTATTACCTTCCTTTTGATGAATGCAATTCCAGGAAGTCCCTGGCTGAGTGAGAAAACTCCTTCCCAGGCAACCATAGATGCTCTCAATGCAAAGTACGGACTGGATAAACCAGTCATTGTACAGTTGGGAATGTATTTGAAAAATCTGCTGCATGGCGATTTCGGCGTGTCTTTAAAGATGCAGAAAAACCGTGCGGTTATGGATATTATTTTGGATATGTTTCCGGTTTCCGCTAAGATCGGCGCCATCGCTCTGGCCTGGGCTGTATTAGTCGGAGTACCGCTGGGCTGTCTGGCTGCTTTTAAGAGAGGCAAATTAACAGACAGTGTCCTTCGGGTTGTTTGTACTTTGGGAATTTCAACCCCAAGTTTCGTAGTCGCATCCATTCTGCTGGTTGTATTTGCAGGAGGTATTGCGTCCCTGAAGATTTTCCCGACAATTTTTGATCCGGCAGCCGGATGGCGCTCTTATGTGCTTCCCTGCTTTGCATTAGGATTTTATCCAATGTGTTATACGGCCAGACAGACCCGTTCCGCTATGCTGGACTCTTTAAACCAGGAGTATATCAAGACTGCCAGGGCAAAGGGTCTGAAGAACAGAAAGATTATTTTCAAACATGCACTTAGAAATGCTTTGATTCCGGTTATTACGTATTTGGGACCGCAGGTAGCATTTACTCTGTGCGGCGGTTTCGTTGTAGAGAGCGTTTTCTCAATTCCTGGATTAGGACGTTACTTTGTTCAGTCTATTCAGAACCGTGACTATCCGGTTATTATGGGTACTACAATCTTTTTGGCAACCTTCATTATCCTGATGAATGTTGTAGTTGACTTGCTGTATAAGCTTGCAGATCCTAGAATCAGTCTGACGAAAGGTGGAGAATAAGCATGGCGAAAGAAAAAAAGATGAAACGCTGCATCGTTTCTCTGCAGCCGGATGTCGAGTCTATGCTGGATTGGAATACATTGACGCCGGCAGATTTTGAGCCGGCGACTCAGAATGAAAGGGAAGATTTCATTCAGGAACGTGCCAGTGTATCTTATTGGAAGGATGCATGGAGAAGATTAAAGCAGAATACAGTTGCCATGGTCGCATTAGGCGTTGTAATCTTTTTGATCCTCTTTGCATTTGTAGGGCCTTATCTGGTTCCCTATGGATATGATGAATTTAACAAAGGTGCAGAAAATCTGTATCCTTATCATTATGCTCTGGAAGATCAGAAACGTCTGGATGCAGAAATTGCAGCCAGAACTCAGAGCGAAGTATTAGATGTAGATGCAATGATTGCCAAAGCAGAAGAAGAGGCCGCTGCAAAAGGCGAAAAACTGTCTTCTGTAGAAAAGGCAAAGATTAAAGCCCAGGCAAAAGTAGCTGCGCAGAGTGCAAAGAGCAGTGAAGAAGTGGATCCTAAGGTAGTTCGGAAAGAACTGGGAATTAAGCGCAAGCTGTTTGGATACTCTCAGGCAGAACTTGAGAAAAAAGCAGCCGGCGAAAAGGTGTTTCCGCATGTCTTTGGTACAGACATGTATGGACGTGATATTTTAGTCCGTGTTATGTATGGAGCCCGGGTTTCCATGTCTGTTGGTATCTGTGCTGCGATTCTGGTACTGCTGATTGGCGCAGTATATGGTTCTATTTCCGGATACTGTGGAGGAAAAGTCGATGCTGTGATGCAGCGTATTGTTGAACTGATTTATTCCGTACCGGAAATGCTGGTTGTACTTTTAATTGCTACGGCATTAAAACCAATTTTAACCGAGTTTGTAAACTCCGGTTCTGGTCCGCTGAAATCTTTTGTAGGCGTATTAGGTCCAAACCTGATTTCTCTGTTTATTGCATTTGGTATGCTTTACTGGGTAACCATGAGCCGTATTATCCGTGGCCAGGTACTTCAGTTAAAAGAGCAGGAATATGTAACCGCAGCAAAAGCGCTGGGAGCTTCCGGCGGCCGCATCATCCGTAAGCATCTGCTTCCAAACTGTATTGGTCAGATTGTTGTTACCACCTGCCTGCAGATTCCGTCTGCAATCTTCCTGGAGTCCTTCCTTTCATACCTGGGCGTAGGCGTTTCTGCACCGCTTCCAAGTTTAGGCTCTATGGCAACAGACGCACTGAGCGGTATGTATACTTATACCTACCGGCTGATTATTCCGGCTCTGGTATTATCGATTATGATTCTGGCATTTAACTTGTTTGGTGACGGCTTAAGAGACGCATTAGATCCAAAGCTTAAGAAATAGAAAGGAGGAGACAACAATGTCTGAAGCAAAAGAAAATCAGAAATTATTAGAAGTGAAAGACCTGCACGTTTCCTTCTTTACACCAGCGGGAGAGGTAAAAGCAGTAAGCGGTATCTCCTATGATTTAAACTATGGTGAGGTTATGGGCGTAGTTGGAGAGTCCGGTTCTGGTAAAAGTGTGGAGGCGTACTCCATTATGGGACTTTTACAGTCTCCGGGCAAAGTCATTGGCGGTTCTATTACCTTTGAGGGACAGGATGTTCTGAAATTTTCCAAGGATGAAATGACTTCATTCCGCGGCAGTAAGGTAGCAATGATTTTCCAGAATCCGATGACCTGTTTAAATCCGGTATACACCATTGGAAACCAGTTGGTAGAAGCCCTTCGCGCTCATGACAAATCCATTTCCAAAGCCGACGCAGAAAAACAGGCGATGAAAATGATGGAGTTAGTTGGAATTAACAACGTAGAGAAGCGTATGAAGCAGTATCCCCATGAATTTTCCGGCGGTATGCGTCAGCGTGTTATGATTGCCATGGGACTGATTTGCCATCCGCAGCTTTTAATTGCTGACGAGCCGACTACGGCACTGGACGTTACCATTCAGGCACAGATTCTGGAATTAATGAAAGAACTTCAGAAAAAGACAAAGATGGGTATTATCTTTATTACCCATAACCTGGGCGTTGTGGCAGACATCTGCGACAAAGTATCGGTTATGTACGCAGGAAAGATGGTGGAACAGGGACCCGTAGATGATATTTTCTACAATCCGTCCCATCCGTATACCAAGGGTCTTCTTCGCTCCATGCCCCGTGTAGACGCAGAGAGTTATGAGAGACTGATTCCAATTGAAGGAACACCAGTTGATATGCTGAATCCACCGGAAGGATGTCCCTTCGCTCCTCGCTGTGAGCAGTGTATGAAGATCTGTTTAAAGAAGATGCCGCCATATGTGGAAATCAGCGAAAATCACCGTTCTGCCTGCTGGCTGCGGGTTCAGGAACGCTTAAACAAGGAGGAAAAAGGCAATGAATCATGATGAGAAGATTCTCCTTGAGATAAAAAATTTAAGAAAATATTTCCCGATTAAAGGAATGAAAGGGCCAGGAGTCCAGGCTGTTCAGGACGTTTCCTTTTTCATCAAAAAAGGTGAGACCTTGGGTCTGGTAGGTGAGTCCGGATGTGGTAAAACTACATTGGGAAGAACGGTTCTCCGTCTTCATGAGCCTACAGGCGGAAGTATTATTTATGACGATACCCCGATTTATGAAAATCCTCTTGGAGAAGACGGAAAACCATTGGGCAAAGTGAAAGCAGTCAATATGCTGCCATACAGAAGAAAAATGCAGATTATCTTCCAGGATCCGTCTGCATCTCTGGATCCCCGTATGACAGTAGGAGAGATTATCGGTGAAGCCATTGATATTCATAAACTTGCTGCCAGCAAGCAGGACAGAACCGATATGATTAAGGAACTTCTGCGCCGCGTCGGATTAAATACCGAACATGCCAACCGCTATCCACATGAGTTTTCCGGCGGTCAGCAGCAGAGAGTTGGTATTGCCCGCGCTCTGGCTGTCAAACCAGAATTTATTGTCTGCGATGAGCCGATTTCTGCGTTAGACGTATCGATCCAGTCTCAGGTTGTAAACATGCTGGAAGATATGCAGGAAGAAATGGGTCTTACCTACTTGTTTATTGCTCACGATTTGTCGGTTGTTCGCCATATTTCCAACCGGATAGGCGTTATGTATTTAGGTTCTCTGGTAGAATTGGGCGAAAGCTATGAATTAAACCGCAATCCGATTCATCCATATACAAAGACACTGTTGTCAGCAGTTCCAGTACCAGATCCACAGCTTAGCCGCAGCCGCAGCAGAATTGTACTGGAAGGCGACATTCCAAGCCCGATTAATCCGCCTAGCGGATGCCGGTTCCATACCCGCTGCCCATATGCGACAGAACAGTGCAAGATGGAGACTCCAAAGTTTAAAGAACATGAACCGGGACACTGGGCAGCCTGCCACTTACTGGATAAGTAAAGCAGGAAAGGAAAAGCAAACAGCGCCTCTTTTTATAGAGGCGTTGTCATAGATTCCTCGCAGGAAATACCTGCGGAAAAGAACAAGGAGGAAAAATTATGAGAAAGACAAAGAAAATTGTGTCTCTTGCTCTGGCTTCTGCAATGGTTGCATCTTTAGCAGCCTGCGGCGGCAGCGACAATGGTGCAACAACTGCAGCTACTACAGCAGCAAGCACTGAGACAACTGCAGCAGAGAGCAGTGATGCAGCAGCAGAAAGCACAGAGGCAGCAGACGGTGAGTACAACCTGGCTATCTGTATCGCTTCCGAACCTCAGACCATTGATCCTGCATTAAATACTGCAATTGATGGCAGCATTATGGTTCAGCATATGTTTGAAGGTCTGGTTAAATGGGTAGACGACGGAAACGGTAAGGCTGTTACTGCTCCTGGACAGGCAGAGTCCTACGAGAAGGTAGTAAACGAGGACGGTACCGTTACTTATACCTTTAAGATGCGTGACGGCATTCAGTGGTCTGACGGCAAGCCTGTAACTGCAGGTGACTTCGAGTACAGCTGGAAACGTCTGGCAAGCCCGGAGACTGCTGCTGACTACTGCTACATGATTGACATGGTAAAGGGTTATGCAGAGGTTGCTTCCGGAGAAGCAGATAAAGATACTCTGGCAATTAAGGCTATTGATGATCAGACTCTGGAAATCGTATTATCCTATGACTGCCCGTATTTTGATCAGATCATGGCATTCCCGGCAACCTTCCCAGTTCGTCAGGACATGGTAGAAGGCAACGAAGAATGGACCTATGATCCGGCTACATACATCGGCAATGGTCCGTACAAGATGCAGGAATGGTCTCACAACGCCTACATCAATACGGTAAAGAGCGAGACTTACTATGACTATGACAAGCTTGGCCCAGACAGCATTAAGTACACTCTGTTAGATGATGCAAACGCTATGTTAGCAGCATATAAGAGCGGCGAGTTAGACTTTATCAACAACCTCCCAACCGACGAGATTGCAAATTACTTAGCTTCCGGCGAGATTGAAGTTGCAGACTACATTGGCTGCTACTATGTATGCTTCAACACCGAGGATGAAGTATTCAAAGATCCAAAGATCCGTAAGGCATTCTCTCTGGCAATCGACAGAAACTACCTGGTAGAGAACGTTACCCAGACTGGCGAACTTCCGGCAACTGGATATGTTCCATCTGGTGTAGTAGATGCAGACGCTTCCGGCGACGACTTCCGTACGGTTGGCGGCGACTACTACAGCGTAACAGCAGAAGACTATGAGAAGAACTGTGAAGAGGCACGCGCTCTGTTAGCAGAGGCTGGTTATCCAAACGGCGAAGGCTTCCCAACTGTTGAGTATATGTTCAACACCGATGACAAGCACAAAGCAATTGGTGAGGCATTACAGAGCATGTGGCAGGAAGTTCTGGGCGTAAACGTTACCCTGAGCAATCAGGACTGGAACGTATTCTTAGACAGCCGTAAGCAGGGCCAGTTCCAGATCGCACGTAACGGCTGGATCGCTGACTACAACGATGCCTGCTCCTTCTTAGATATGTGGTATACCGACGGCGGCAACAACGATGCTCAGTATTCTAACCCAGAGTACGATGCATTAATTGATGCAGCAAAGTCTACTACTGTACCGGAAGAGCGTATGGAAGCATTCCACAAGGCAGAAGATATTCTGATTGGTCAGGACAGCGTATTAGCTCCTCTGTACTTCTATACACAGCCTTACATGCTGGCTGATGATATTGAAGGTATGTACTATACTCCTCTTGGATACTTCTTCTTTGGTTATACCACTCAGAAATAATAATAAAAGAGAGTTGATGATTGGTCGTTTCTTAATTTAAGGAGCGGCCTTCTTTTTTTGAATCCTGTCTTTCCAAAGCAGAACAAATATGCTATAATAAAGTTCAGAGTCCATCTGCTGCGCAGATGAGGTGCCAGGCACCGGAAGATTACACAATAGGAGATTGATTCTGATGAAGACAAGACGCGTATTGTTAAAGTTAAGCGGCGAAGCTTTAGCTGGTTCGAAAAAAACAGGTTTTGATGAAGATACGGTAAAGGAAGTAGCCAGACAGGTAAAGCTTTCCGTAGATGCGGGAGTTCAGGTGGGAATCGTCATTGGAGGCGGCAATTTCTGGAGAGGCCGTACCAGTGAGGCCATAGACAGAACCAAGGCAGATCAGATTGGGATGCTGGCTACGGTGATGAACTGTATCTATGTTTCTGAGATTTTCCGTAATGCAGGGATGAAAACCCAGATTTTAACCCCATTTGAATGCGGTTCCATGACCAAACTGTTCTCCAAGGACAGGGCCAATAAATATTTTGAAAGAGGTATGGTAGTCTTCTTTGCCGGCGGCACCGGCCATCCGTATTTCTCTACTGATACGGGAATTGCCCTTCGTGCCATTGAGATGGAAGCAGACTGCATTCTGCTCGCAAAGGCCATTGACGGCGTTTATGACAGCGATCCAAAGGTAAATCCAGACGCTAAGAAATACGACACCATCTCTATTCAGGAAGTGATTGATAAAAAACTGGCAGTAGTGGATTTAACTGCATCCATTATGTGCATGGAGCACAAGATGCCTATGGCTGTATTCAGCCTTAATGAAAAAGACGGAATTGCCCTGGCCATGCAGGGGAAAATTAACGGCACAATTGTGACCGCATAATCAGGAGGACAGACAGTATGGATATTAAGATATATGAAGAGAAGATGAATAAGACCCTGGATTCTTTGACAAATGAATATGGAACCATCCGTGCAGGACGGGCCAATCCTCATGTTCTGGATAAAATCCGGGTAGATTACTATGGAACACCGACTCCTTTGCAGCAGGTTGGTAATGTTTCGGTTCCAGAGCCGCGTATGCTGGTAATCCAGCCATGGGAGAAAAGTCTGATTAAGCCAATTGAAAAAGCTATCCAGACTTCTGAACTGGGAATCAATCCAACCAATGACGGCAATGTTATCCGTCTGGTTTTTCCTGAACTGACAGAAGAACGCAGAAAAGATCTGGCCAAAGATGTAAAGAAGAAAGGCGATAATGCGAAAGTCGCTCTGCGCAA
Source organism: uncultured Clostridium sp. (assembly GCA_900551135.1). Classification (GTDB taxonomy): domain Bacteria; phylum Bacillota; class Clostridia; order Lachnospirales; family Lachnospiraceae; genus UMGS1370. Next base: position 3,017 of record URUX01000056.1, on the reverse strand, counting down.
CATCCGTCGCGATGCCAATGAAGCATTTAAAAAGGCAGAAAAGGCAGGAGAGATTTCCGAAGACGAACAGCAGGATTTAGAGCATAAGATCCAGAAGCTGACCGACAAAATGGTTGAGAAAATTGACAAAGCTGTTGAAGTGAAGACAAAAGAGATTATGACCGTATAATCTGGTATGGGGCTGCCGCAAAATGAAGAAAATAGATTTCAGCGGCAGTCCTTTTGTTTGTCAGGTATCCGGAAAAAGGTGCAGAATAAAATCAAGGAGGACATAGCCATGCCAGATACAGGAATGATGGAGAATATGGTAATTCCGGCTCATGTAGCCATTATTTTAGACGGAAACGGCCGCTGGGCCAGGAAACGTGGTCTTCCCAGAGCCATGGGTCATAAAGAGGGATGCAGTACCGTGGAAAAAACGGTGGAAATAGCGGCAAGAATGGGAGTCCAGTACCTTACTGTATACGGATTTTCTACGGAGAACTGGAAGCGCTCCAGCGAAGAAGTAGGGGCGCTGATGCAGCTGTTCCGCTACTATATGGTTCGCCTTTTGAAAATTGCCAAAGCAAACAACGTTCGGGTTAAGATGATTGGAGAACGGAGCCGTTTTGATCAGGACATCATTGATGGAATTAACCGTCTGGAAGAAGAGACCAGAGATAACACAGGTCTTACTTTTGTTATTGCAGTGAATTATGGAGGCCGGGATGAGATTGCCAGAGCATCCAGAAAACTGGCAGAAGACTGTATGGCAGGAAAGATAAAGCCGGAGGAAATTACAGAAGCAGTCGTTGCGTCGTATTTAGATACGGCAGGAATGCCGGATCCGGACCTGCTGATCCGTACCAGCGGAGAAATCCGTCTGTCCAATTATCTGCTGTGGCAGTGTGCTTATACCGAGATTTATGTGACGGACTGTTTGTGGCCGGATTTCAATCGGGAGGAATTTGAAAAAGCCATTGCTGCGTATAATAAAAGAGAACGCCGGTTTGGCGGCCGCTAAAGGGGGCGGAAAGGAGTTTATATGTTTGGAACACGTCTAATCAGCGGAATTGTCCTGGTTATTCTGTCCTTGATTTTTGTGGGAACTGGCGGCAGCCTGCTGCTGGCTGTTACGGAAGTGATTTCCCTTATCGGACTGTTTGAATTATACCGGGCTCTTAACATTCAAAAAAGCCCTATGGCAATTGCCGGTTATCTGGCTGCTGCCGCCTATTTTGGATTGGTATGGGTTTCCAATACCAGTTATCTGATGATGGTATTCATTGGACTTTTGATGGTATGTATGACCATTTACGTAGTGACCTTCCCCAAATACAAAACAGAGGAAGTGACCGGGGCGGTGTTTGGCCTGCTCTATGTGCCGGTTATGCTGTCATACCTGTATTTAACCCGGCAGATGCCGGATGGCAGTTATATTGTATGGCTGATCTTTTTAAGTTCCTGGGGCTGTGATACCTGTGCTTACTGTGTCGGTATGCTTTTGGGAAAACATCGGCTGGCGCCTGTGCTGAGCCCTAAAAAGTCTATTGAAGGAGCTGTGGGAGGCGTGGCAGGAGCCGCCCTGCTGGGCTTTTTATATGCTGGAATTTTTAAAGACAATATGCTGAATCTGGTAAATCCCCAGGCTGCCTGTGCTTTTGCCTGTGCAATTGCGGCAGTGATTTCCCAAATTGGTGATTTGGCTGCGTCTGCCATTAAAAGAAATCATAATATTAAAGACTATGGCCACCTGATTCCAGGCCATGGCGGGATTTTAGACCGGTTTGACAGTATGATTTTTACAGCACCGGCGATTTTCTTTGCAGTATCCCTGGTGGATAAATTATTTTAAAAACACAGGGCAGATAGGAGACGATTATGAAGAAACTGGCAGTATTAGGTTCAACAGGCTCAATTGGCACCCAGACTCTGGAAGTAGTGAGAAACAACAGGGATATCCAGATAACGGCTTTGGCAGCAGGCAGCAATATTGATGCGCTGGAAACTCAGATAAGGGAGTTTTCTCCGGAGATTGCCTGCGTATTTGATGAAAAAAAGGCAGAGGATTTAAAAATCAGGGTAAGAGATTTGCCGGTAACTGTGGTTTCCGGTATGGATGGTCTGATAGAAGCAGCCGCTGCAACTTCGGCCGAAATCGTTGTAACTGCAGTAGTTGGCATGATTGGAATCCGTCCAACCATAGCAGCTATGGAAGCAGGCAAGGATATCGCCTTGGCCAATAAAGAAACGTTAGTAACAGCAGGCCATATTATCATGCCTCTGGCAGAGAAGAAGGGAGTTCGCCTTCTTCCGGTAGACAGTGAGCACGCAGCAATTTTCCAGTGCTTAAATGGAGAAACAGGAAATTCCATTCATAAAATTCTGCTGACGGCTTCCGGCGGTCCGTTTCGAGGGTGGACCAGAGAGCAGATGGCCGGGGTTCAGGTAGAAGACGCTTTGAAGCATCCCAACTGGGCCATGGGAAGAAAAATTACCATCGATTCTTCTACCATGGTCAATAAAGGCCTGGAAGTGATGGAGGCCAAGTGGCTCTTTGGCGTTTCAATGGATCAGGTACAGGTGGTAATTCAGCCTCAGAGCATCATTCATTCTATGGTAGAATTTGAAGACGGGGCAGTCATGGCCCAGCTTGGAACTCCGGATATGAAACTTCCCATCCAGTATGCCCTGTATTATCCGGAAAGAAGATATTTGCCAGGAGAGAGACTGGATTTTACACAGTTGTCCCAGATTACCTTTGAAACTCCGGACCCGGATAATTTCAGGGGATTAAAACTGGCATACCGGGCTGGACATACCGGAGGTTCCATGCCTACAGTCTTTAATGCGGCCAACGAGTTGGCAGTAGCCAGATTTTTAGATAAACGGAGTTCCTATCTGGCCATTACCGATATGATAGAGGGAGCCATGGACCATCACAGAGTCATTGAAAATCCTACCGTAGAAGAGATTTTAGACATGCATCTTTAAAGTACGACTGGAATCGTAAAAAACTCCGGTAGTGCTTTGAGAAC
>URUX01000055.1 GCA_900551135.1 uncultured Clostridium sp. | reverse complement strand
GACCTTACCTTGCAAGGCGTCCATAGCGTTACCCGTCACGGTTTCAGTGATTTCTGTACCTTTCACTGTAGCAATGGAACTGGTCAAGTCGCTCTTCTTTACGGCACCATAACCTATTACTACCACTTCGTCCAGCAATTCACTGGATTCCTTCAACACCACATTAATCGTAGTGCGCCCCTCTACCGCTATTTCCTGAGAGTCAAAACCAATGGAAGAGAATATTTTTTTTCTACAGAAGAGGAATTGGATCAGCTTTTAAAACGGGGAAAAGTTGTGGAATGCAGGACTTATGAAACCATGATGGGTCCCTGGAGTTATTTTACAGTAGATGATGGACAGATTGATTTACAAAATGAGAATTACCTTATGATAGGAACTCTGGAATCCTATAAAAAAACCAGAAAATATTTTGGAAAAGAAAATCTGGTTCCTGTCTATATTACGGTAGAGAATGGGCTTCGTCTCCAGAGGGCATTAGATCGGGAAAAATTGCAGCCGGTTCCCCGTTATGATGAGATGTGCAGGCGGTATCTGGCTGATGAACAGGATTTCGGTGAAGAACAGTTAAAAGAATGTGGAATTCAGAAGTCTTTTGAAAATGATGATTTTCATTCCTGTATAGAAAATATTGTAATGGAAATCCTTAGAGATGCCAATAAATAATCTTTCTTCTAAAGAAAATTTATGATATACTGTCCTTTGTACACAGATGTTGTTGAAGCCTTTTGTTTATAAAGGAGTTAATGCATGAAAACATTTGAAAAGATATTAGGCCAAAAGGCCATAAAAGAGCATTTTACGACTGCAATTCATACAGATAAAATTTCACATGCCTATATTCTAAATGGAGAAGAGGGAATGGGTAAGATGGAACTGGCAGAGGCATTTGCCCTGACTCTTTTGTGTGAAAACAGAAGTTCCAATCCGGTAGCCCCATGTATGGAATGCCATGCCTGTAAACAGGTTATTTCCCACAATCATCCGGATTTGATATATGTAACCCATGAAAAACCAGCCAGTATCGGCGTGGATGATATCAGAAGCCAGATTAACGATACGGTGGCAATCCGGCCTTACAGCAGCAAATATAAGATTTATATTGTGAACGAGGCAGAGAAAATGACAGGACAGGCTCAAAATGCCCTGTTAAAGACTATTGAGGAACCGCCGTCATATGTGGTGATTCTTCTGTTGACTACAAATCAGGAGACGTTTCTTCCTACTATTTTGTCCCGCTGTGTCCAGTTGAATTTAAAACCTCTGAGAGATGCAGAGATTAAAAATTATCTGATTAAGGAAAAAAGAGTGGCAGAAGATCAGGCAGAAGTTTATGCTGCCTTTGCCAGAGGCAATCTGGGAAAAGCAGAACATCTGGCAGAGTCTGAGGAATTTCAGGCAGTTTACCAGACTATGCTGGCTCTTTTAAAGCATCTGCGTTCCATGGATATTGCAGAACTGATGGAGACAATCCGGAAGTTAAAGGAAGACAATTTAAATCTGGATGAATGTCTGGACTTTATGCAGCTTTGGTATCGGGATGTATTGATGTTTAAGGTAACCAAAGATATGAATCTGCTGATTTTCAATGAAGAATATTCAGCAATTAATGATATGAGCAAGAACAGCAGTTATCAGGGACTGGAAGCTGTTTTGGAGGCAATTGAAAAAGCCAGAGCCAGACTTCGCGCCAATGTAAATATGGAACTGGTTATGGAATTAATGCTGCTGGTAATGAAGGAGAATTGATAGATGACAAAAGTAATCGGAGTGCGGTTCCGTACTGCTGGAAAAGTATATTTTTTTGATCCGGCAGGCAGGGACATTCAATGCGGTGATCACGTAATCGTAGAAACGGCCAGAGGCATTGAATATGGATACGTTGTACTGGGAACCAGAGAGGTAGAAGAGGGAAAAGTTGTCCAGCCCCTAAAGCCGGTTATCCGTATGGCTACAGAAGAAGATCAGGCGATTGAAAAGCGCAATAAGGAAAAAGAGAAGGAAGCATTTCAGATCTGTCTGGAAAAGATTAAAAAAAGACAGCTGGATATGAAGCTGATTGATGCAGAATATACTTTTGATAATAATAAAGTTCTGTTCTATTTTACCGCTGATGGAAGAGTCGACTTCCGGGAACTGGTAAAAGATCTGGCATCGGTATTCAAAACCAGAATTGAACTGCGTCAGGTGGGAGTCCGTGATGAGACTAAGATTATGGGAGGAATCGGCATCTGCGGCCGTCCGCTGTGCTGCCATACCTATTTGTCAGAGTTTGCGCCGGTATCCATTAAGATGGCGAAGGAACAGAATTTATCGTTAAATCCCACCAAAATTTCCGGTGTGTGCGGCAGACTGATGTGCTGTCTGAAAAATGAAGAAGAAACGTATCAGGTATTGAACAGTAAGCTGCCAGGAGTGGGAGACTATGTGACAACTGCAGAGGGACTGAAAGGCGAAGTTCAAAGTGTCAATGTTTTACGTCAGCTTGTTAAGGTAATCGTTACCGTCAATGATGAAAAAGAGATACGGGAATATAAAGTAGACGATCTGCGGTTTAAGCCCAGAAAAAAGAAGGAAAAAGGTAAAATTGACAAGCTGGAAGATGCAGAGTTAAAGCAGCTGGAAGACTTAGAGAAAAAGGAAGGAAAACCCAGACAAAATGGAAATAAATCTGAAGGAAAACGAGCGCATTGATGATTTACAGAGAAATGGGTACGGAATCATTCAGAATACGGGAGCATTTTGTTTTGGAATGGATGCAGTTCTGTTATCGGGATTTGCATCTGTAAAACCAGGAGAAACGGTTTTAGATTTGGGAACCGGTACAGGAATCATTCCGATTCTTTTAGAGGCGAAATCAGAAGGACGCCATTTTACCGGTTTGGAAATCCAGGAAGAAATGGCTGACATGGCGAGAAGAAGCGTGGCTTACAACCATTTGGAAGAAAAGGTGGACATTGTAACTGGAGATATCAAAGAAGCCGGACAAATTTTTGCCCTGGCTTCTTTTGATGTCGTTACCGCCAATCCGCCATATATGAATGATGCGCATGGTCTGAAAAATCCGGATATGCCAAAAGCTATTGCCAGACATGAAGTATTATGTACACTGGATGATGTGGTTTCTGCAGGAGCAAAGTTATTAAAACCAGGAGGCCGGTTTTATATGGTTCACCGTCCTCACCGTCTGATTGAGATTATTATGGCTTTAAAGAAATATAAGCTGGAACCAAAGAGAATGAAGATGGTTCATCCTTTTATTGACCGGGATGCCAATATGGTACTGATCGAGGCAGTAAGAGGCGGAAAGTCCATGTTAAAAGCAGAAGCGCCAATTGTGGTTTATAAGGAACCGGGAGTTTATACAGACGAAATTTATGATATTTATGGGTATTAACATAAGCAGGACAGGAGGAGTTTAAATGGCAGGGATGCTGTATTTGTGCGCAACACCCATTGGAAACCTGGATGATATTACATTTCGGGTGCTGAAAACGTTGCAGGAAGTGGATTTGATTGCGGCAGAGGATACCAGGCACAGTATTAAGCTTCTCAATCATTTTGAGATTAAAACCCCTATGACCAGTTACCACGAATACAATAAAATAGAGAAAGCCAGGTATCTGGTAGAGCAGATGAAGTCAGGGATAAATATTGCTTTGATTACAGATGCCGGTACTCCTGGGATTTCAGATCCGGGAGAGGAACTGGTACGCCAATGTTATGAGGCTGGAATTAAGGTTACGTCTCTGCCGGGACCGGCAGCATGCATTACTGCCCTTACCATGTCGGGACTTTCTACCAGACGTTTTTGCTTTGAAGCGTTTTTGCCGTCAGAAAAGGCAGATAAAAAGGAACGTCAGTGGATTTTAGAGGAACTAAAAAGAGAAACCAGAACGATAATTGTATATGAAGCGCCCCATCATCTGGTCAAGACATTAAAAGATTTATATGAAACATTGGGAAACCGGGCAATCACCATTTGCCGGGAATTGACCAAGAAATATGAAACCGCTTTTTTGACGACTTTTGAAGAAGCGCTGGAGTATTATGAAAAAGAAGAACCAAAGGGTGAGTGTGTCATTGTCATTCAGGGAAAATCTATAGAGGATATCCGCAGAGAAGAAAAAAAGTCCTGGGAGGATATGAGTTTAGAAGATCATATGAGTTACTATGAGTCTCAGGGCAAGGATAGAAAAGAAGCGATGAAGCTGGTGGCAAAGGACAGAGGGGTCAGTAAAAGAGAGGTATATCAGGCATTGCTGTAAGTAAAAATGTAAGGGGCTGTAAAAAAAGCCTCTGATTAAGAAACGCCAGAACCGGCATTTGCCGGAACTGGCGTTTCTTTGTATGAATCTTCCCGTTTCTGCTCATACATGTACCTTTTCGTTTAAAAAATGGTACACTGAATAAGCCTCAGCCAATCACGCTTAAATTTTAAGCAACTTTCATTTGCCGCTGCTTTTTATTGTGATATTTATAAAGGTTGAATCCACATGAAATCAGTGTAAGTTCGAGAATTACATTTTTCTCGCCTCTCCGAAATAATCTTTTATACGATTTATCCCACTTTAACATACCAAATGTACCCTCGGATTGAATACTTCGATTCATTCTTAAAAGAGCTCCATGTATGGACTCAAGATTGTCCAGCACTTCCTGATGGATAGCAGTTAATTCCTGATTCATCCGGATTGTTCGGTTTTTGTGTGCCTTCGGACAGCATTCCTGCTTATGGGGACACCCTTCACAGGATTCGCATTCGTATAGTTCTTCTGTTCTTCCATATTTGTTATATTTCACAGGCTGTGTTCTCTTGAAGAGAAATTTCTGCCCGTTTGGACATATCAGATCTCCATCTGCATTTTTTGCAAAATTTACAGCACGATACGGATCGTCATGGTATTTTTTATCTGTTGTTTCCTTTTTGTACATGGTAAATTTCATGTATTTTTCCATGCCGTGTTCTTCACAATAAAGATAATTATTGTAAGAGCCATATCCTGCATCGGCAACTGGATATTTTGGATAATGACCATATGTACGATTGAATTTTTCCATCAGGGGTACAAAACATTCCATGTCCGATGCGTACGGTTTTACATCGATTACAGCTATGTACTCATCGCAGATGGCTGCCTGCAGGTTATACGCCGGGAGCAGCTGCTCATTCCCCATGTAATCACGTTTCAGGCGCATAAAAGCTGCATCCTGATCCGTTTTTGAATAGCTGTTTCTTTCATCCCCGCAGATTTCTATATGGCGTGCATAGGCTTTTAAACGGTTTAGATAGCCTTGCAGTTCCTGGTATTGTTTTTGCTGAATGCTTTTTCTGTGTCCGCATCCGGAAACAAACAAATTTTCATCAAGTCCGGTTCCTTTCTTATACATCTCCAACAATTCAGAAACATAATCGATTGCATACTCCTCACGCTTTTCAAGCTTTAGTCCCAGATATCCAAGTACTTCTTGATTCATGGCATCAATCAGAATCGATATCTTATCAAAGGTTTTCTGACGATTTTTCATACAGGACTTTTTCCATACCCATGTATAACGATTGGCATTTGCCTCCATTTTTGTACCATCAATGTATGTATGCTGCAAATCTACATGACCTTTTGAAAAAATGTATGCATTTATGTCCATGAAGATCTGTTCTATGGAAGCAGTCAGTTCATTTCGGATCAGATTTCCGAAAGTGGCAAAAGTAGGTGCTTTCATTTCATCGAGAAGATACATATAACGAATGTCATTGCGGCATAGTTTTTCAATTTCACGCAGCGAACAAACACCTTTTTCCATGAAAGCAAACAGTATTACTTTAAGGAGTTTTTGTTCATCATATCTTGGGCGACCTGTTTTGTAGCCTTTCTCTACAAAATATCTTGATAGGTCGATATGATCCATAACCTCACAAAAAGTGTATACCGGATCAGAAATATCAATTAATTTTTCAATTTCTAATGGTAATTTCAGCTGACGAGCTGTATAATTATTATTGGTATTTTGATTTAGTGGCATAATTCATTATACCAAAAAATCGCTCAGACTTCACGGTCTGGGCGATTTTTCCATCAGGGGAGTTTTTTTACACCCCCTTTGTCTATTCTATGACTTTTAATCCAGCTAATTGAGCAAGTTCACGAATGGTGGATTTGGATATGTATTTGCCTTCATATTCAATTAGATCTTCTGTACGCCCATTGAATACGTCTCCTGCTTCAGCCTTGCGAAGGATAATGTATTCATCTTGAACTGTGATTTCAAGACCGTCTTTCACATCAAGATCCAGGCTTCTCCGCAGCTCGATGGGTAAAGTGATTCTTCCAAGCTCGTCTAATTTACGGATAACGCCGGTAGTTTTCATAGGTTTATCCCTCCTGTCAAAATTTCAGTAAGTGTAAGAATGCATAGCAAACCGTTCTGGTATTTATAATAATACATTAGCATAGCAAGCGCTTTCTGTCAATATGATTGGTTATCTCAAACATTATAAAATGCAATGCTTTATGCTGTCTGAAAGGGAGAATAAAAATATTGCTTGACAAATAGATAATTATTATATATTATTACTTTGACTTTCAAAATATTTGAAATTAAAATATTAAGACGATAAAAATAATCAGGAAGGTAAATATGCGAATAACTAGAATCGTAGGAACTGGTTCCTGTGTTCCGGAGAGAAAAATTACCAATTCCGAACTGTCAGAATGGATGGAAACCAGTGATGAATGGATTAGAAGCCGTACTGGTATTGGAGAGAGACGGATTGCCGATACATGTACGACATCCCAGCTGGCGGCAGGGGCTGCAAAGAAAGCCCTTTTAGATGCTGGGATACATGCAGAGGAGGTAGATTTGATTATTACCGCCACTTCTTCTCCAGAATATTTTTTTCCAGGCGCAGCCTGTGAGGTTCAGGCAATGGTAGGTGCAAAGCATGCAGTTTCCTATGATTTAAGCGCAGCCTGTTCGGGTTTTTTGTTTGCTTTGAATACTGCATATGCATTTTTAACATCAGGTTTTTATAAAAATGCAGTAGTGATTGGCGCAGATGTTATGAGCAAAATGGTGGACTGGAATGACAGAAGTACCTGTGTGCTTTTTGGAGACGGCGCAGGGGCGGTGGTTCTTCAGTCTGAAGAATCGGAGGAAGGAAGCCAGAGGGGAATTCGAAGTTTTTGTATGGAATCGGATGGCTCAAAAGGTGAGGTTTTGACTTGTAAAGCCCGTTCCAATGGGAATTTTCTGACTGGGACAGAGCCCAAACTGGGGTATCTTTCTATGAACGGTCAGGAGGTCTTTAAGTTTGCAGTAAAGAAAGTGCCGGAGTCTATTGAAAAACTGCTGGAACAGGCAGGTGAGGAGAAAGAACAGATACAATATTTTATTCTTCACCAGGCAAATTACAGGATTATCGAGGCGGCTGCAAAAAGACTGAAGCTTCCCTTAGAACGTTTTCCAATGAATATTGAATGTTATGGAAATACGTCTGGAGCATCCATTCCGATTTTACTGGATGAAATGAATCGGAATGGAAAGCTGAAATCAGGAGATAAGCTGGTTTTATCCGGATTTGGCGCAGGCCTTACCTGGGGTTCTACGTTGCTGACCTGGTGAAATAACAAATCGTATATGAGAAATATGACGGATTACAGGAACTGCCTGATTCCAATATAAATAAAAATGTGATAAGAGGAGATAAAAAATGTTAGAAGAAATGAAGAAAATGATCGCAGACCAGTTAGGTGTTGAAGAGGAAACGGTTACAGAGGCATCTTCCTTTAAAGAAGATTTAGGGGCAGATTCGTTAGATTTATTTGAACTTTCCATGGCATTGGAAGATACCTATTCTATCGAGATACCTTCTGAGGAATTAGAAGGATTAACGACAGTCGGCAAGGTTATGGATTATTTAAAGTCAAAAGGTGTGGAAGCGTAATGAAAACGAGAATCACAGAATTGCTGGGAATTCAATATCCCATTATTCAAGGCGGAATGGCATGGGTAGCGGAGCATAATCTGGCTGCCGCTGTGTCAGAAGCAGGCGGACTGGGACTGATTGGCGGGGCCAATGCACCAGGAGAGGCAGTTCGGGAGGAAATCCGAAAAGCCAGGGAGATTACCAAAAAGCCTTTTGGCGTCAATGTTATGTTAATGAGTCCTCATGCCGATGATGTTGCAAGAGTCGTTGTAGAAGAAGGAGTTAAGGTAGTTACCACTGGTGCCGGAAATCCGGAAAAATACATGGAAATGTGGAAGAATGCAGGAATTAAAGTAATTCCCGTTGTAGCTTCTGTAGCAATGGCAAAACGTATGGAACGAATGGGCGCAGATGCAGTAGTGGCAGAGGGGATGGAATCCGGCGGCCATATTGGAGAACTGACTACCATGACATTAGTTCCTCAGATTGTGGATGCAGTATCCATTCCGGTGATTGCAGCAGGCGGTATCGCAGATGGAAGGGGAATTGCAGCGGCATTTATGCTGGGTGCAGAAGCAGTTCAGATGGGAACCCGTTTTGTAGTGGCAAAAGAATCGGTTGTACATGAAAATTATAAACAGAGACTGATAAAAGCCAGCGATATTGACTCTACGGTTACCGGCCGCTCTCATGGCCATCCTATCCGGTGTCTGAGAAATCAGATGACCAGAGAATACTTAAAACTGGAAAAGGAAGGAAGGTCTTTTGAGGAACTGGAGTATTTAACTCTGGGAACCCTTAGGAAGGCGGTTCAGGATGGAGATGTAAAAAACGGTACAGTAATGGCCGGACAGATTGCGGGTATGATTGACAGAGAAATGACCTGTAAAGAAATGATAGATGAAATGATAGAAGAAGCATCCAGATTACTGAACTGGTAATCAATTAGACATGCCAAAAAGGAGTAAGAAATGAGCAGAACTGCATTTATTTTCCCTGGACAGGGCGCACAGGCATGCGGTATGGGAAAAGATTTTTATGAAAATACAGAAACTGGCCGTCGGGTTTTCGACAGAGCGACAGAACTGATGGGATTTTCCATGCCGAAACTTTGTTTTGAAAAAAATGACAGGCTGGACATTACCGAGTACACTCAGGCTGCTATGGTAACGACAGGAATTGCCATGATGAAGGTTTTAGAAGAGGCAGGAATTGTTCCGGACGTAACAGCCGGTTTAAGTCTGGGAGAATATAATGCGCTGGCAGCAGCCGGGGTTATGAGTGCAGATGACGCTATTGTATCGGTTCGCCAAAGAGGAATTTTTATGCAGGAAGCAGTTCCGGCCGGAATTGGCGCTATGGCAGCTGTTTTAGCGTTGGACGCAGAAGTAATTGAACGTGTCCTTTCCACTCTGAAAGATGTCTGGATTGCCAATTACAACTGTCCTGGACAGATTGTAATTTCAGGTAAAAAAGAAGCAGTAGAAGAAGCCTGCATCCGGTTGAAGGAAGCGGGGGCGAAAAGAACGGTGTTTCTCAATGTCAGCGGTCCCTTCCATTCCAAAATGCTGGAAGGCGCAGGAGAAAAGCTGGGTGCCGTATTAGATACCATTGAAATCCATAAACCGGTAATTCCATATGCAGCCAATGTAACGGCAGAGTATGTAACAGAAGCAGATATAATTAAGCCTCTTTTAATGAAACAGGTGTCCTCTTCTGTCCGGTGGCAGCAGAGTGTGGAAACTATGATAAGGGATGGAGTGGACACATTTATTGAAATTGGACCTGGAAAAACCTTATCCGGATTTATCAGGAAAATCAGCCGGGAAGTCAAAATATTAAATGTAGGAACATTGGAAGATATGGAAAAGACAGTGGAGGCGCTTTCATAATGGAAAAGATTCTGGAAAATAAAGTAGCAGTTGTGACCGGAGCCAGCCGGGGAATTGGCCGTCAGATCGCTCTTTCTATGGCAAAGGAAGGAGCAGCCGTAATTGTAAACTATAATGGTTCTGAAGCCAGAGCAAATGAGGTTGTAGAGGAAATCAGAAATGCCGGAGGAAAGGCAGAGGCGTATCAGTGCGACGTATCAGATTTTCATCAGGCAGCAGAACTGATGGAATACGGAGTCAAAACCTATGGACATGTAGACATTCTGGTAAATAACGCTGGAATTACCCGTGATAATCTTTTGATGAAGATGTCAGAGGAAGATTTTGACGCAGTTTTAAATACCAATTTAAAAGGTGCATTTAATTGTATCCGCCATATTTCCAGACAGATGATTAAGCAGAGAAGCGGAAAAATCATCAATATTTCTTCGGTATCCGGAGTTATGGGAAATGCGGGACAGGCTAACTACAGCGCTTCCAAAGCAGGAGTTATTGGTCTTACCAAAGCAGCGGCAAGAGAAATGGCCAGCCGGGGGATTACCGTAAATGCAATTGCACCAGGTTTTATTGATACGGAAATGACGCAGGTTCTTTCTGAGCCGGTACGGACAGCAGCAGAAGGGCAGATTCCCATGAAACATTTTGGAAGAACAGAGGATATTGCCAATATAGCAGTATTTTTGGCTTCTGACAAAGCAGGATATATTACTGGACAGGTAATCAGCGTAGACGGCGGCATGGCCATGTAAGTCCGGTTGGAAAAGGAGATAGATTATGAGAAGAAGAGTTGTTATAACCGGTTTGGGAGCCATTACTCCAATTGGCAATGATGCAGAATCTTTCTGGCAGGGATTAAAAGAAAAAAAGCTGGGATTTGGCCCGATTACCTATTTTGACACTGCAGAGTATAAGGCAAAACTGGCAGCAGAGGTAAAGGATTTTGACGCCAGACAGTATATGGATGCAAAAGCAGCCAGAAGAATGGAGCCGTTTTCCCAGTTTGCCGTAGCTGCATCAAAAGAAGCGTTAAATCATGCAGGAATTAATATGGACGCAGAAGATCCGTACCGAGTAGGAGTCAGCATTGGTTCTGGTATTGGAAGCCTGCAGGCGGTTGAAAAAGAACATAAAAAACTTCTGGAAAAGGGACCGTCCAGAGTAAACCCACTGTTAGTCCCCATGATGATTAGCAATATGGCAGCAGGAAATGTTGCCATTCAGTTTGGACTAAAAGGAAAATGTATTAACGTTGTAACCGCTTGTGCAACAGGAACCCATTCCATTGGCGAGGCATTTCGGGCAATCCAGTATGGTGAAGCAGATGTAATGCTGGCAGGAGGAACGGAGTCCAGTATTACACCGTTAGGAGTAGCTGGTTTTACTGCTTTAACAGCACTTTCCAGTTCTGAAGATCCAACCCACGCTTCCAGACCGTTTGACGAAAACCGAGACGGATTTGTTATGGGAGAAGGAGCCGGAGTACTGGTATTGGAGTCTCTGGAGCATGCAAAAGCCAGAGGCGCCAAGATTTTGGCAGAGGTAGCAGGATATGGAGCAACCTGCGACGCATACCATATTACTTCTCCGGCAGAAGATGGAAGCGGCGCAGCAAAGGCAATGGAATATGCAATGGAAGATGCTGGAATCAGTCCAGAGGACATTGATTATATCAATGCTCATGGAACCAGTACCCATCACAATGACTTATTTGAAACAAAGGCTATTAAACTGGCTCTGGGAGACCATGCATACCAGGTAAAGATTAATTCCACCAAGTCGATGGTTGGTCATTTATTAGGCGCAGCAGGCGGCGTAGAACTGATTGCCTGCGTAAAATCCATTGAGGATGGCTTTGTCCATGCAACTGCAGGCCTGGAAGTAAAAGGTGAAGGATGCGATTTGGATTATACCATGGGTGAAGGTGTTTCTATGGAAGTTAATTATGCCCTCAGCAATTCTCTGGGATTTGGCGGTCATAACGCCAGCCTGATCGTAAAGAAATTCAGGGAATAACAGGAAAGGCGGAGACTGTTATGGAAATTAATGAAATTATGAAGCTGATTCAGGCAGTATCAGATTACGGCCTCAGCAGCTTTGAGTTAGAAGAAGGTAATATTAAGATTGCTTTAAAGAAAGAGAAAATAACCGGAACCGTACAGATGTCAGGCATAGCGGCAGAGGCCGTACAGATGACAGAGAAAAAGACAGAACCGGATATTGGATCGGATAAGGTTATGACTTCCCCATTAGTAGGAACATTTTACAGCGCTTCATCCCCGGATGCCGAGAACTTTGTAAAAGTGGGAGACCATGTAAAAAAAGGTCAGGTCTTGGGAATTATAGAAGCCATGAAGCTGATGAATGAAATCGAAAGTGATTTTGACGGTATTGTAGAAGCAATTTTGGTAAACAACGAAGATGTGGTGGAATATGGACAGCCCTTATTCCGGATTCGTTAGAAGGAGAAGCTATTATGTTGGGAATTAAAGAAATTCAGGAAATTATTCCGCACCGCCATCCGTTTCTTTTCGTTGACTGTATTGAAGAACTGGAACCAGGAGTACGGGCAGTAGGTTATAAATCCGTTACTTATAACGAGCCGTTTTTTGCAGGACATTTTCCGCAGGAACCGGTTATGCCGGGCGTGTTAATCGTAGAAGCGCTGGCTCAGACCGGAGCAGTTGCTATCCTGGGTCTTGAAGAAAATAAAGGAAAGATTGCGTATTTTGGAGCAATTAACAATGCAAAATTTAGGCATAAGGTAGTACCAGGAGACCGTCTGCGTCTGGAATGCGAGATTATCAGGCAAAAAGGTCCGGTAGGAGTAGGAAAAGCGACTGCTACAGTAGATGGAAAAATTGCAGTATCTGCAGAATTAACCTTTATGATTGGGTAGGAGATTGACATGTTTCAGAAAATTTTGGTTGCCAACCGAGGAGAGATTGCAGTCCGGATTATACGGGCCTGCAGGGAAATGGGAATAAAAACTGTTGCAGTATATTCAGAGGCTGATAAGGATGCTCTTCATACACTTCTGGCAGATGAGGCTATTTGTATCGGTCCGGCGCCTTCTTCAAAAAGTTATTTAGATATGGAGAGAATCCTGACAGCTACCGTTGCCATGAAAGCAGATGCGATTCATCCTGGTTTTGGCTTCCTTTCTGAAAATGCCCGATTTGCGGAATTCTGTGAAAAATGTAAGATTACTTTTATTGGACCGTCTGCCACTGTCATTCATAAAATGGGCAATAAGTCGGAAGCCAGAAAAACCATGATGGAAGCCGGAGTTCCAGTGGTTCCTGGAACAAAGGAATCTGTAAAAGATATGGGGAGAGGTCTGGAACTGGCAAAAGCAATCGGATTTCCGGTTATGATAAAAGCGTCTTCCGGAGGCGGAGGAAAAGGAATGAGGATTTCCAGAAGTGAGGAAGATTTTCCCGCAAATTTTCAGAATGCCCAGCAGGAATCCATTAAGGGATTTTCGGATGATACCATGTATATTGAAAAATATATTGAAAAGCCCAGACATGTGGAATTTCAGATTTTAGCAGATAAGTTTGGAAATGTAGTGCATTTGGGAGAGAGAGATTGTTCCATTCAGAGGCGTCATCAAAAGGTGCTGGAGGAATCTCCCTGTACTGCAATATCAGATGAACTGAGAGAAAAAATGGGAGAGGCGGCTATTGCAGCAGCCAAAGCCGTCCATTATGAAAATGCTGGAACCATTGAATTTCTTCTGGATAAGGATAATCAGTTCTATTTTATGGAAATGAATACCAGAATCCAGGTGGAACATCCGGTTACAGAAATGGTTTCTGGTTTTGATTTAATTAAAGAGCAGATTTTAATTGCATCCGGAGAAAAATTAAATATTAACCAAAAACGGATAACATTAAAAGGACATGCGATAGAGTGCCGGATTAATGCAGAAAATCCGAAAAAGAACTTTATGCCCTGCCCGGGACGAATCACCAACGTCCATATCCCTGGAGGAAACGGGGTACGGGTAGATACTCATATTTATAATGATTACCAGGTTCCGGCCAACTATGATTCCATGCTGATGCTCTCGCATTTTAAGGGGCATGCCATGGGCGGCTTCGGCGGCGCGTTAAAAAATATGTCCAT
>URUX01000054.1 GCA_900551135.1 uncultured Clostridium sp. | reverse complement strand
GGTTCCTATATCAAATTCGATGAGAACGCAGCAGTAATTATCAAAGATGACAAGACTCCAAAAGGAACTCGTATCTTTGGACCAGTTGCAAGAGAGTTAAGAGAGAAACAGTTCATGAAGATCGTTTCTCTGGCTCCGGAAGTATTATAAGGGGAGGTGTCCACTGTGAACAAGATCAGAAAAGATGATTTAGTAAAAGTTATTGCTGGTAAGGACAACGGCAAACAGGGCAAGGTACTCCACGTGGATACCAAGAAGAACAAAGTAGTAGTAGAAGGCTGCAATATGGTAACCAAGCATACCAAGCCAAACGCTGCTAATCCAAACGGCGGCATCGTAAACCGTGAAGCTGCTATGGATATTTCCAATGTTATGCTGCTAGTTGACGGAAAGGCAACCAGAGTTGGCTTCACCGTAAAGGACGGCAAGAAGGTTCGCGTTGCTAAGGCAACCGGCAAAGTAATCGAGTAATTACAGAGAGGAGGAACATCAAATTGGCTAGATTAAAAGAAACATACCAGAATGAGATCGTAGATGCTATGATCAAAAAATTTGGATATAAGAACATTATGGAAGTGCCGAAGTTAGATAAGATTGTTATCAACATGGGCGTCGGCGAAGCAAAAGAAAATGCCAAGGTTTTGGACTCTGCTGTAAGAGACCTGGAGATCATATCCGGTCAGAAGGCTGTTACCACCAAGGCAAAGAAGTCCGTTGCAAACTTCAAGATTCGTGAAGGCATGGCTATCGGATGCAAGGTTACTCTGCGCGGCGAGAGAATGTATGAGTTCGCAGATCGTTTAATTAACCTGGCTCTTCCACGTGTACGTGACTTCCGCGGCGTTAACCCGAACGCATTTGACGGCAGAGGTAACTACGCATTAGGTATTAAAGAGCAGTTAATCTTCCCTGAGATTGAATACGATAAGGTTGACAAGGTAAGAGGTATGGACATCATCTTCGTAACCACCGCTAAGACTGACGAAGAAGCTCGTGAACTTTTGACATTATTCAATATGCCATTTGCAAAATAATCAGGAGGAATAACCATGGCAAAGACTTCTATGAAGATTAAGCAGCAGCGTCCTGCAAAATTCTCTACCAGAGAATACAACCGTTGCAGAATTTGCGGCCGTCCGCATGCTTATTTAAGAAAATATGGTATCTGCAGAATTTGCTTCCGTGAATTAGCATACAAGGGCGAGATTCCGGGCGTAAAGAAAGCTAGCTGGTAAGAAAAGGAGGAAAACCAAATGACTATGAGTGATCCGATTGCAGATATGCTTACAAGAATCCGTAATGCTAACACTGCAAAGCATGATACAGTAGACGTACCTTCTTCCAAGATGAAGCTGGCTATTGCTGATATTCTGGTAAGAGAAGGTTACATCAAGAAATATGATTTAATCGAGGACGGCGGTTTCACCACCATCCGCATCACCTTAAAGTACGGTAAAGACAAAAATGAAAAAATCATTACCGGCTTAAAGAAAATCTCCAAGCCAGGCCTGCGTGTATACGCTGGCGCTGAGAATATGCCTAAGGTATTAGGTGGCTTAGGTATTGCTATCGTTTCCACCAACCAGGGCGTTATGACCGACAAGGAAGCTAGAAAAGCAAACGTTGGCGGCGAAGTTTTAGCATTTATTTGGTAATAAAAAGCAACTGAAAACAGAGAAGCCGTATCAGGCTTCTCCGAAAATCTAAGTAGGAGGAATTAGGCATGTCACGTATAGGAAAAATGCCAGTTGCAATCCCAGCAGGCGTAACTGTAACGATTGCAGAAAACAATGAAGTGACTGTAAAAGGTCCAAAGGGCACACTGAGCAGAGTGCTGCCGGCTGAGATGTCCATCAAAGAAGAAGATGGTCACATCGTAGTTACCAGACCGAACGATTTAAAGCAGATGAAATCTTTACACGGTCTGACCAGAACCCTGATCAACAACATGGTTCACGGTGTAACAGAAGGTTATGAGAAAGTTCTGGAAATCAACGGTGTTGGTTACAGAGCTTCTAAGCAGGGCAAGAAGTTAGTCCTGAACTTAGGCTACTCCCATCCAGTAGAGATGGAAGATCCAGAAGGCATCGAGACAGTGCTGGAAGGTCAGAACAAGATTACTGTAAAAGGTATCAACAAAGAAAAAGTTGGCCAATATGCTGCTGAAATCAGAGATAAGAGAAGACCTGAGCCATACAAGGGCAAGGGAATCAAGTATGCTGATGAAGTAATCAGACGTAAAGTTGGTAAGACTGGTAAGAAATAATTAAGGAGAGTGTAAAAATGGTTAACAAACAGTCGAGAAGCGAAATTCGCGTAAAAAAGCACAACAGAATGCGTAACCGTTTTGCTGGCACAGCAGAGAGACCGCGTCTGGCAGTGTTTAGAAGTAATAATCATATGTATGCTCAAATTATCGACGATACGGTTGGTAACACCTTAGTTGCAGCTTCTACAGTGGAGAAGGACGTTAAGTCCGAGCTGGAGAAGACCAATGACAAGGCTGCGGCAGCATATGTAGGCACCGTGATTGCAAAGAGAGCCCTTGAAAAAGGTATCAAGGAAGTTGTTTTCGACAGAGGCGGCTTTATATATCAGGGTAAAATTCAGGCATTAGCAGATGCAGCCCGCGAGGCTGGTCTGGATTTCTAAGTAGGAGAGGAGAAAGAGCATGAAGCGTACAATTATTGAAGCCAGTCAGTTGGAGCTGAATGACAGAGTTGTGGCCATCAAGAGAGTATCCAAGACTGTTAAAGGTGGACGTACCATGAGATTTTCCGCTCTGGTAGTAGTAGGAGATGGCAAGGGACACGTTGGCGCAGGCTTAGGCAAGGCCGGCGAGGTTCCGGAGGCAATCCGCAAAGGAAAAGAGGCAGCAGTTAAGAACCTGGTAGAGATCCCGATGGATGAGAACAATAGTATTCCCCATGACTTTGTGGGCAAATTCGGCAGCGCAAGCGTTCTGCTGAAGAGAGCTCCGGAAGGTACTGGAATTATTGCAGGCGGTCCGGCACGTAACGTTCTGGAGTTAGCAGGCATTAAGAACATCCGTACTAAGTCCTTAGGCTCCAATAACAAGACCAATGTAGTTCTTGCAACTATCCAGGGCTTAACCAACTTAAAGACTCCTGAGGAAGTTGCCAGACTGCGCGGCAAATCTGTGGAAGAAATTACTGAATAAGGAGGATATTGAACATGGCAGAGAAGTTAAAAATCACATTAGTAAAATCCCCAATCGGTGCTATTCCAAAGCAGAGAGCAACTGTTGAGGCTCTTGGTTTAAAGAAGCTTCACAAAACAGTTGAAATGCCGGACAATGGCGCTGTTAGAGGTATGATTCAGACTGTACGCCACTTAGTAAAAGTGGAAGAGATCTAATAATAAATAATCAAGCAAGGAGGTGCAAGTCATGGAGTTATCTAATTTAAGACCTGCTGAAGGCTCTAAGCACAGCGATAATTTCAGAAGAGGACGCGGACATGGTTCAGGCAACGGCAAGACCGCTGGTAAGGGCCATAAGGGACAGAAAGCACGTTCCGGCGCTCCAAGAATCGGTTTTGAAGGTGGCCAGATGCCATTATACAGAAGACTGCCTAAGAGAGGTTTCACCAATATCAATTCCAAGAATATCGTAGGTATCAATGTTAGCGCATTAGAGAGATTCGACAACGATGCAGTAGTTACTGTAGAGGAATTACTGGCTACCGGTATTATCAAGAATCCTCAGGATGGTGTTAAGATCCTTGGAAATGGAGAATTAACCAAAAAGCTGAATGTAAAGGCAAACGCTTTCTCTGAGGGCGCAAAGGCTAAAATTGAAGCTTTAGGTGGAACCTGCGAGGTGATCTAATCTATGTTTCAAACACTGAAAAACGCATTCAAGGTCAAAGAGATACGGAAGAGACTTCTGTATACCTTTGGAATGCTGTTAGTGATTCGGTTCGGTTCACAACTCCCAGTTCCTGGGGTGAACCCAACCTATCTGAAAGAATTTTTTCAGAACACTATCGGGCAGAACCTGGGCTTTTTCAATGCGATGACCGGTAACTCATTTGATAACCTGTCAGTATTTGCATTGAGCATTACTCCATATATTACATCTTCCATTATTATGCAGCTTTTGACCATTGCAATTCCGAAATTAGAGGAAATGCAGCGGGACGGCGAAGATGGAAGACGGAAAATTATGGAGTATACCCGTTATGTAACCGTTGGTCTGGCTCTGATTGAGTCCATTGCCATGGCAGTTGGATTCGGCGGAAAAGGCCTGCTGATTAACTACAATGTATGGAACGTAATTGTAGCTGTCGTAACGATGACTACAGGCAGTGCATTGTTAATGTGGATTGGCGAGCGGATTACAGAGAACGGTGTGGGCAATGGTATTTCCATCGTCCTGCTGTTCAACATTATCTCCAGTGTACCGAATGATGCGAGAACTCTTTTCACCCGCTTTATGCAGGGAAAGAGCGTAGCAGTTGCAGTTGTAATCGGATTGATCATCCTTGCTGTACTGACTGCTATGGTAGTATTCGTTGTTGTATTAAACAGCGGCGAGAGAAGGATTCCGGTTCAGTATTCAAAGAAGATGCAGGGCCGCCGGATGATTGGAGGACAATCTTCCTATATTCCGTTAAAGGTTAATACTGCAAGTGTAATTCCAGTAATTTTCGCTTCTTCTTTAATGTCTATGCCGGTTGTAATAGCTTCCTTCTTCGAGGTTGATTACAGTACCATTGGCGGAAAGATTTTATTGGTATTAAGCTCATCTTCCTGGTTCCGTCCAGAGATGCCGGTTTATTCCATTGGATTGGTTTTATATATTGCGCTGATTATTGTATTTGCGTATTTCTATACTTCCATTACCTTCAATCCGCTGGAGGTTGCAAACAATATGAAGAAGGCCGGCGGCTTTATCCCAGGCATCCGTCCGGGTAAGCCAACGTCCGATTATCTGAATAAGATCCTGAACAATATTGTATTTATTGGCGCATGCGGACTGATCATTGTTGCCTTAATTCCGATTATGGTATCTGGTCTGTTCACAGTAGGAAACATTGCTTTTGCAGGAACCTCTTTAATCATCATTGTAGGTGTTATTTTAGAGACAACCAAGGCAATCGAATCCAAGATGCTGGTACGTAATTATAAAGGATTTTTGAACGATTAAGTTACAGAAGAAGCACCCTGCAATGGGTGTTTCTTCTGGTATTACGAACTAAAAAAGGGGGACTTACAATATGAAACTTATCATGTTAGGCGCTCCTGGTGCTGGAAAAGGCACTCAGGCAAAAAAAATCTCCGCAAAGTACGAAATTCCTCATATCTCCACCGGCGACATCTTTCGGGCGAACATTAAAGGCGGTACAGAACTGGGCATGAAGGCAAAAGCGTTCATGGATCAGGGACAGCTGGTTCCCGATGAGATTACCATTGGGATGCTGTTAGACAGAATTAAAGAAGATGACTGCAAAAATGGATATGTACTGGACGGTTTTCCAAGAACCATTCCACAGGCAGAAAGTCTTACAAAAGCACTGACAGAACTGGGAGATAAAATCGACTGGGCTGTCAATGTAGATGTGCCGGATGAGAATATTATCAGCCGTATGTCTGGAAGAAGAGCCTGCTTAGGCTGCGGCCAGACGTACCATGTTGTGTACAATGCCCCAAGACAGGAAGGCGTTTGTGATGCATGCGGTGAAACACTGGTGCTGAGGGATGACGATAAGCCGGAGACTGTTAAGAAGCGTCTGGAAGTCTACCATGAGCAGACACAGCCGTTAATCGACTACTACAGAGCAGCAGGGGTGCTGGCTGAGGTTGACGGAACAAAAGATTTGGAGAATGTATTTCAGGATATTGTTAAGATTTTAGGAGCATAAAGTTATGGTATCCATTAAATCTGATAGAGAGATTAAACTGATGAGAGAAGCCGGCAGGATTCTGGCACAGGTTCACGAAGAACTGGGCAGGGCAATCGAACCCGGAATGAGTACCCTGGATATAGACAGATTGGGAGAACGTCTCATCAGAAGCTTTGGATGTATACCGTCTTTTAAAGATTACAACGGTTATCCGGCATCTATCTGTGTATCCGTAAATGACGAGGTGGTTCACGGAATCCCAAATAAACACCATATTCTCAGAGAGGGCGACATTGTCAGCCTGGATGCAGGAGTTATCTGGAATGGTTATCATTCAGATGCAGCCCGCACATATGGAGTAGGTGAGATTAGTCCTGAAGCTGCCAAGTTGATTGAAGTGACAAGACAGAGCTTTTTTGAAGGAATTAAGTTTGCCAGAGCAGGAAATCATCTCAATGATATTTCAGCAGCAGTTCAGAAATATGCAGAGAGTTTCGGCTACGGCGTAGTTCGTGATTTAGTGGGCCATGGAATTGGCACCCATCTTCACGAAGAACCGGAAGTTCCCAACTTTTCCCAGAAAAGAAAAGGAATCCGGCTTGAGCCGGGAATGACTCTGGCAGTAGAACCTATGATTACTGCCGGCCGGTATGATGTGGTATGGCTGGATGATGACTGGACGGTTGTAACCGATGACGGTTCCCTGGCAGCTCATTATGAAAATACCATACTGATCACCGAAGGCGAACCGGAAATCCTGTCCCTGTTATAAAAAATGAATATCCCTTCTGCCGGTCAGCCGGCAGAAGCGGAGTTCTGTTGCCATGCATCCGGAAAAGCAGCGACCAGCAGCTTTTTGCGGTATAAGATAGAATTTAAGGAGGAAGCGTGGAATGTCCAAAGCTGACGTTATTGAAATCGAAGGAACCGTAGTAGAAAAATTGCCGAACGCCATGTTCCAGGTAGAACTGGAAAACGGTCATAAGGTACTGGCTACGATCAGCGGAAAGCTGAGAATGAATTATATCCGTATTTTGCCAGGCGATCGAGTAACCCTGGAAATGTCTCCATACGACTTATCCAAGGGCCGCATCATTTGGCGAGACAAATAAAGCGAGGCGAAGCCGAGCGCTGCCCAAACGCAGCGCGTTAAAAATATTTTAAGATTAACAGGAAAAACGCTTGCATTATATAGAAATAGATGGTATAATGCTTTAGCAACTCTGTTGGTCTATAGAAAGCTATAGAAAGGAGAATTACTGTGAAGGTTAGAAGTTCTGTAAAACCGATTTGCGAAAAGTGCAAAGTCATTAAAAGAAAAGGCAGTATCAGAGTAATTTGTGAAAATCCGAAGCATAAGCAGAGACAAGGTTAATTATTAATTTAGGAGGTGTAATACACATATGGCTCGTATTTCAGGTGTTGACTTACCAAGAGAAAAACGTGTTGAAATCGGTCTGACTTACATTTACGGCATTGGCCGCGCAAGCTCCAACCGCATCCTTGCAGAAGCAGGCGTGAATCCAGATACCCGTGTAAAAGATCTGACTGACGACGAAGTAAAGAAACTGGCAGCAGTTATCGCTGAGACCCAGACTGTTGAAGGTGATTTACGTAGAGAAATCGCTATGAACATCAAGAGACTTCAGGAGATTGGCTGCTATCGTGGTATCCGCCACAGAAAGAGTCTTCCGGTACGCGGACAGAAGACAAAGACCAACGCAAGAACCCGCAAAGGTCCGAGAAAGACTGTAGCAAACAAGAAGAAATAATAAGTAGAAACTGGTAACAGGAATCGGGTTATATGTTTTAAAAACAGGAATAACGGATTCTAGGAAGATGCAAAGAAAGTAGGTTAGTTTAAAATGGCTAAAAAAGTGTCCACTGCAAAGAAAGTGACAAAAAAGCGTGTAAAGAAAAACGTTGAACGCGGACAAGCACACATCCAGTCATCTTTTAACAACACGATCGTGACTTTAACGGATGCACAGGGAAATGCCTTATCATGGGCAAGTGCTGGTGGTCTGGGATTTAGAGGTTCAAGGAAATCTACTCCATATGCGGCTCAGATGGCAGCAGAAACTGCAACAAAGGCAGCTCTTGTACACGGCTTAAAATCAGTAGATGTTATGGTAAAAGGTCCTGGTTCAGGACGTGAAGCAGCAATTCGTGCCCTTCAGGCATGCGGATTGGAAGTAACCAGCATTAAGGACGTAACTCCGGTACCGCACAACGGATGCCGTCCGCCGAAGCGTAGAAGAGTCTAATCTTAGGAGGTAAAAAAAGTGGCAGTTGATAGAGTTCCTGTTCTTAAAAGATGTAGATCCCTTGGCCTGGATCCAATCTATTTAGGAATTGACAAGAAATCCAATAGAGAGTCTAAAAGAGCAAACAAGAAGATGAGCGAGTATGGTACTCAGTTAAGAGAGAAGCAGAAAGCAAAATTCATCTACGGCGTATTAGAGAAGCCTTTCCGTAACTACTACGAGAGAGCAGCTCGTATGAAAGGTCAGACTGGTGAAAACCTGATGATTATGCTGGAAACCAGACTGGACAACGTTCTGTTCCGTATGGGATTTGGCAGAACCAGAAAAGAAGCCAGACAGATTGTAGACCACAAGCACGTTTTAGTAAACGGCAAGTGCGTAAACATCCCATCTTACTTAGTAAAAGCTGGCGATGTAATCGAGATTAAAGAAAAATTCAAATCTGCACAGAGATACAAAGACATCTTAGAAGTAACTGGCGGCCGTATGGTTCCAGCTTGGCTGGAAGTTGAGCAGGAAGCTTTAAAGGGTGTTGTAAAAGAGCTTCCAACCAGAGATGAGATTGATGTTCCTGTAAACGAAGTGCTTATCGTCGAGTTGTACTCCAAATAAAAAATCCATCATTGCTTTGGTCTGTACTTTGTACAGGCCAGAGCATGGTCTTTATTCTGAGTATGTACCCTCGATTATATGACCCAGAAGGAGGGGCTGTTAGTGTTCGATTTCGAGAAACCAAACATTGAAATTGCAGAGATTTCAGAAGATAAGAAATACGGAAAATTTGTAGTAGAACCCCTTGAGAGAGGCTACGGCACCACGTTGGGAAATTCTCTGAGAAGAATTATGCTTTCTTCTCTGCCAGGTGCAGCAGTCAGTCAGGTGAAAATCGACGGTGTTTTACATGAGTTCAGTTCTATTCCTGGTGTAAAGGAAGACGTAACTGAAATAATTATGAATATCAAGAGCCTGGCTATCCGCAACACCAGCGATACCAATGAGCCTAAGATTGCGTACATCGAATACGAAGGTGAAGGCGTAATTACTGGTGCAGACATTCAGGCAGATGCTGATATTGAAATTATGAATCCGGAACAGGTTATTGCTACCTTAAGCGGCGGTACAGACAGCAAGTTCTATATGGAACTTACCATTACAAAGGGCCGTGGCTATGTCAGCGCAGACAAGAACAAGACCGAGGATATGCCGATTGGTGTAATTGCCATCGACTCTATCTATACTCCGGTTGAACGTGTCAACCTGGCGGTAGAAAATACCCGTGTAGGTCAGATTACCGATTATGATAAGCTGACGCTGGATGTATTTACCAATGGTACTCTGGCTCCAGACGAGGCAGTCAGCCTTGCAGCAAAAGTATTAAGCGAGCATCTGAACCTGTTCATTGACCTTTCCGAGAATGCCAGAACTGCAGAAGTTATGGTTGAAAAGGAAGACAATGAAAAAGAAAAAGTATTAGAGATGAATATTGACGAACTGGAACTGTCCGTTCGTTCTTATAACTGTCTGAAACGTGCCGGAATCAATACTGTAGAAGAGTTGTGCAACCGCACTTCTGAAGATATGATGAAGGTTCGTAACCTTGGCCGCAAGTCCTTAGAGGAAGTGTTAGCCAAGTTAAAAGAGCTGGGACTCCAGCTTAACCCAAGCGACGAATAAAAATGAATCCCTGCCGATAAGGCGCGGTTTTTGTTCGGATTTCCGTTTTGGGACAGAACTAATTTATGGATCAAAAGCACCCTGTCAGTAAGACCGAAGAAGCGTGGCAGTGTGTTCCACAAATGGAGGAAAATTTATCATGGCAAAGTATAGAAAATTAGGCAGAACTTCTGACCAGAGAAAGGCCCTGATCCGTAATCAGGTTACCGCTCTGATTTACAATGGCAAAATCAGAACTACTGAGGCTAGAGCAAAAGAAATCCGCAAAGTTGCTGAAGGTCTGATTGCTATGGCTGTAAAAGAAAAAGACAACTTTGAGACTGTTAAGGTTACCGCTAAGGTTGCCCGCAAGGACAAAGATGGCAAGAGAGTGAAAGAAGTAGTAGATGGTAAGAAAGTTACTGTTTACGATGAAATCGAGAAGGAAATCAAGAAAGATATGCCTTCCAGATTACATGCCAGAAGACAGATGTTAAAGGTTCTGTACGGAGTAACTGAGGTTCCAACTCAGGCAGCCGGCAGAAAGAAAAACACCAAGTCTGTTGATTTAACTGCAAAGTTATTCGACGAGATCGCTCCAAAGTACACCTCCCGTAACGGTGGTTACACCAGAATCGTTAAGATTGGCCAGCGTAAGGGCGATGCAGCTATGGAAGTTCTTCTTGAGTTAGTATAATTCAAAATTGTTTTAATGATTGAAGCAGTATCGGAAAAGGTACTGCTTCTTTTTTTGCCATAAATTTGTATGGAAATTTTCTGGATTTTCCATACATAACGTTATATGACAGAAAAATGTCAGAATATTGTAAGTTGACGATGCGCCCTGAAAAGCCTTATAATAAAGACAGATAAAGGAGGCGGGGATATGAGCAGAATGCGCAAAATGATTCAGACGGTGGTTTTAGTATCACTGTTTTCAGCAGTTTTAGCACCTACAGTCTGGGCAAGGACAGTGATAAGCAGTTTTGGAGTCCATGTAAAGACAAACCTGGATGCAGGCAGCACAGTGCCGGAGATGAATGTGGGCAACAATGGGGATACCAATTATGTGTACAGCAATTCTTCTAAGTATGATGTGGTAGACACAGAGTGGTCAATTTCCACAGATAAGACATTGAAGATCGGGGATACTCCCAAACTGAAGATTTACTTAGAGGGAATTGACGACTATTACTTCCGCAGCAGCTACAGTTCCAGCAACGTATCTGTGAGCGGAGCAGAGTTTGTAAGCGCCAGAAGCAGCGGCGGCCGTATGGTATTGACAGTAAAGACCAGACCGGTCAAGGGAACCTTTGATCCTCCGGCAGATGCTTACTGGGATGGTTCCAGAGGCCAGGCCAGATGGGAAGCGCCAGATGAACGATATGCTTCTTCAGGAGCCTATGACGTATATCTGTATCGGGGCGGTTCTCTGGTGAAAAAGCTGGAGAATTACAAAAAGACCTCTGTAAACTTATATCCGTACATGACCAAGAGAGGTACCTATACGTTTAAGGTACGTACAGTTCCTTCCACAAGTAAGGAAGAAGAGTATGGAAAAAAGAGCGTCTGGGTTACTTCTGATGAACAGTATCTGGACTCCGATGAGGTATCGGACGGCAGCGGCCAGGACATGGAAGACGGAAAGACCAATTCCGGCGGTATTACCAATGTAGGCTGGCAGCTCAGCAATGGTTACTGGACCTTCCGTTATCCGGACGGCTCTTACCACAGAAACGGCTGGCTCAGTGTAGACGGTAAATGGTATCTGTTTGATTCCAATGGACTTATGCTGACTGGCTGGCAGAAAGTCAACAATATCTGGTACTATTTAAGCCCAAATGAAGGCGGGCCTTACGGCGCAATGCAGGTAGGCTGGCTTCGGGAAGGCAATGCATGGTACTACTTAAATCCAAACCAGGGTGGTCCGGAAGGCGCAATGTGCACCAATTCCTGGATTCAGATCAATGGCAAAACCTATTATGTAAATGCCAATGGCGTTATGGCAGAAGGCTGGAATCAGGTAGGAGGCCAGTGGTATTACTTCTATCCAGGCAGCGGTGAAAAAGCAGTCAATACCGTTATTGACGGATTCCCGGTAGATGCCCAGGGCATTTGGCACAGGGAGAGCATGACGCGTTAAAAATTGAATAAACAGAGTCTGATTGCGAGGGGACTGCCTTTTATGGCAGTCCTCTTTTTGGGATAATCCGGGAAATTTCATAAAAAAAACATATTCTTATTGTAAAATGAACTATCTGTGAAATCTATGAAAAGAGAAGAGGTAGGAAAATGAAAAAGTTCAGAAAGACGACAGGTGTATTGTTAGGAATTATGGCGGCGGCATCCTTATCAATACCTGCATATGCCAGTGTATCCCGGATTTCCATAGAAGTAGAAGATGTAATCAACACAGGGGAAGACCTGCAGGAGCCGGAGATAACAGTAAACAGCGGGGATTGTGAAATTGTGGATATTCAGTGGTCAAAAGACACAAAACGGTGGAAAGCCGGTTCAAAAGTAACGGCGACTTTGACCTTAGAAACGGAAGACAGCTTTAAAAACTCTTATGATGCAGGAAGCTGCAGAGTATCCGGAGCCAATTATTCCAGTTCCTCCAGGACCGATGAACATACGCTGAAAGTCCGTCTGACCTATATTCCAAGAGCACAGCTGGGGGAGACCGAACAGGCAGGCTGGAGCAGCACCAGGAATTGTACGGCAGTATGGAAAAAAGTTCCGTTTGCGACAGCCTATCAGCTTCAGCTTCTCCAAAACGGCGATATTGTGAAAACCCTGACGGTAACGTCCAATTCAGCCGACCTGTCTGAATATATGACTGAGGAAGCCGAGTATTCTTACCGTGTCAGAGCCATTGGAGAAACGGATGCTGACCGGTATTATCTGTTAAGCGGGGAATACGCAGAGTCAGAAAACATTATCCTGGAAGATTTAGGCCAGACAGACGGAGAATGGAAAACCTATCCGGACGGCGAAACCTGTCTGCGTGGGGATGGCAGTTCTCCGTCTGCACAGTGGGAAAAGATAGATGGAAACTGGTATTATTTTGATTCCAATGGCTATAAAACAACGGGCTGGCAGCAGATTGAAAACGAGTGGTATTATCTGGGACAGGATGGCAAGATGAAGACAGGCTGGCAGGAGGCAGACGGAAACTGGTATTTCCTTGGAGAAGATGGCAGAATGCAGACAGGCTGGATTCAAGGGACGCCCGGAATCTGGTATTATCTGTATGAGGATGGAAGTATGGCGGTAAATACGGTGATTGACGGCCAGTACCCGGTGGATCAGAATGGACAATGGAAATAAAAAAGGATGGCACTTGACTACTGTCAGATTATCTAATAAAATGAAACAATGTAACAAGAGGGAAATGGTTCGCTGTATGGGAAAGGACAGATATGGGAATTATCAAGGCGGCGCACGTCTTTTTTGATTATATAAAACGAGATGAAGAAGAAAATGAAGAAGAGGTTAACCGGGCGATTGACGATTTAAGTCTGGACATTGAAAAAGGAGATTTTGTAGCGATTCTGGGTCACAATGGCTCTGGAAAATCCACGTTTGCAAAGCAGGTAAACGCCCTGCTGATGCCGACAGACGGCACTCTCTGGATTTCCGATATGAATACCCAGGATGAGGACAAAATCTGGGAAATCCGCAAAAAAACAGGAATGGTTTTCCAGAATCCGGATAATCAGATTATTGGAAATATTGTAGAAGAAGATGTAGGATTCGGGCCGGAAAATATCGGTGTGCCTACGGATGAAATCTGGAAGCGGGTAGACGACAGTCTGGAAGCAGTAGGCATGACTGCCTACCGGAAGCAGTCTCCAAATAAGCTGTCCGGCGGCCAGAAGCAGAGAGTTGCCATTGCGGGAGTAATGGCTATGCGCCCTCAGTGTATTGTGCTGGACGAGCCGACCGCCATGTTAGACCCCAACGGCCGCAGTGAAGTTATCCGCACGGTAAGGGACTTAAACAAAAAAGAGGGAGTAACGGTTCTTCTGATTACTCACTATATGGAAGAAGTAATTCACGCAGACAGGGTAATTGTCATGGATGACGGAAGAATTGTCATGGATGGAACTCCCAGAGAGATTTTTTCCAGAGTAGAAGAACTGATGCCGTTCCCAACGACTATCTGGACGGCCAGACCCTCATTGAGGTCCGCCT
>URUX01000053.1 GCA_900551135.1 uncultured Clostridium sp. | reverse complement strand
TATGGGATTCCCTTTGAAGAGTTTTACAGACAGGGGATTCGGGGCGTGATTTTTGATGTGGACAACACCCTGGTGCCTCATGATGCACCGGCTGACCGACAGGCGAAAGAATTATTTAAAAGACTTGACAGGATTGGCTTGAAGTCCTGTCTGGCATCCAACAACAAGGAACCCAGAGTAAAGAAATTTGCCAGGGACGTGGGGACGGAATACATCTATAAGGCAGGAAAGCCAAAACGCAGAGGATACCTGGAAGCCATAGAAAAAATGGGAATCAGACCGGAAGAAACCATTGTGGTAGGCGACCAGATTTTCACGGATATATGGGGAGCAAACCGGACTGGATTATACAGCATTCTGGTAAATCCCATTAATCCCAAGGAAGAAATCCAGATTGTTCTGAAACGGATACCGGAAAAAGTAATACTGTATTTTTATGAGAGGACAAAAAAGAAATGACAAAAGCGGTAACCACAAGAGGCGTTGCCATTGGGGCCGGACGCCCTAAGATTTGCGTCCCGATTACAGCCTCTTCCCGGCAGGAGATATGCAAAAAAGCCAGAGAATTAGTATCCCTTCCCTTTGATTTTGTTGAGTGGAGGGCAGACTGGTATGAACATGCAGAAGAACCGGGAAAGGCTGCTGAGGTTTTAAAAGACCTGAGGCAAATCCTGGGCGATGTGCCCATTCTTTTTACATTCCGCAGTAAAAAAGAAGGCGGGGAGAAGGAGCTGGATTCCTTCGATTATCTGGAATTAAACCGTCAGGCAGCCGGGTCAGGCTATGCGGATCTGGTGGATATTGAGTTAATGACCGGTTTAGAGGCGGGAGAAGAGAGTCTGAGGGAAACGGTTTTGGCTGTCCAGGCTTATGGAGCAAAGGTCGTCATGTCCAGCCATGATTTTGAAAAAACGCCTTCCAGTGAGGAATTGATAAGGCGTCTGCAGGAGATGGACAGGCTGGGAGTTGATATTTTGAAAGAAGCGGTTATGCCGCAAAGCAGAGAGGATGTTCTTCGGCTTCTGGCTGTAACGGAGCAGGTATCCCGGACAGTCTGCCAGCCGGTTGTGACCATGGCCATGGGCAGTCTGGGAGTGGTCACCAGACTGACCGGGGAAGCCTTTGGTTCTGCTGTAACGTTTGGAAGTGCAGGAGTTTCTTCCGCACCGGGTCAGATGGATGTATCTGCCTTAAAAGCAGTTCTGGATGCGGTTCACACCGGAATGCATCCGAAAACAGCCCGTATGTTTCTGATTGGTTTTATGGGAACTGGAAAAACTACGGTTTCGTCCATTCTTGCCGACCGGTTATCCTGCCCGGCTGTAGAGATGGATCGGCGGATTGAAGAAGAAACTTCCATGAAAATCAGAGATATTTTTGAAGCCAGCGGGGAAGACTATTTCAGGGATCTGGAAACCGAACTGATCCGGACATTAACCGGGGAGCGGCCGGCAGTTATTTCCTGCGGCGGAGGCGCAGTCCTTAGACCGGAAAATGTGGAGATGATGAAACGATCCGGAACCATTGTACTGCTGACGGCCAGTCCGGAGACTGTGCTGAAGCGGGTTTCAGGGGATGACTCCAGACCAAATCTGAAGGGACGGATGAGCATAGAGGGAATCCGAGAACTGATGGAGAGACGGCGCAGTGCCTATGAGGCAGCGGCAGAACTGGTAATTGGGACAGATGGAAAGGAACCGGGAGAGATTGCAGACGAAATTCTTGCCCGTCTGGGAAGAAAATAAGGCATATCATGCAAAAGATTGGCATTTTTTCCATGAAATACGAAAAAAGAGTTGAAAATACATGGAATCTATTATAAAATAATCTAGATTGAAGAGTTGAACGACTTAAGGAGGAATATCTTTATGATATCAGCAGGTGATTTTAGAAACGGTGTTACATTGGAGATTGACGGCAACGTAATGCAGATTATTGAGTTCCAGCACGTTAAGCCAGGAAAGGGTGCAGCGTTCGTGCGCACCAAATTAAAAAATGTGATCAGCGGCGGCGTTGTTGAGAAAACATTCCGTCCAACTGAGAAATTCCCGGCAGCAAGAATTGACAGAGTGGATATGCAGTATCTGTATGCTGATGGTGATTTATTCAACTTTATGAACGTAGAAACCTACGACCAGATTGCTCTAAATGCAGAGACCATCGGCGATGCATTAAAGTTTGTAAAAGAAAATGAGATGGTAAAGGTTTGTTCTTACAACGGAAACGTATTTTCCGTAGAGCCGCCTCTGTTTGTAGAACTGGAGATTACCGATACTGAGCCAGGCTTTAAGGGCGACACCGCAACTGGTGCAACCAAGCCTGCTACCGTAGAAACCGGTGCAACCATTGCTGTTCCGCTGTTTGTAAGCCAGGGCGATAAGGTTAAGATTGATACCAGAACCGGCGAATATCTGTCCAGAGTTTAATCAGATTCATTAGACGGAAGGGTTCAGGCAGGGCTGCCGCAGAATGAAAAGGAGGATTTCGATTTCAGACGTCCGATGGTTCATCTTGCGGCAGCTTTTTTGTAGTGTACAGGTGGGAGATACAAATGAAGGGGAGCGTTAAAAAGATGGCGGCAGTCCTTGCAGTCAGCAGCGTATTGTGTCTGACCGGAGGATTGCCGGTTTATGGAGCAGGGCCGGGGGAAGGGCTTCCTGCTGCAGACGGAATGACAGTTGCGCATGGAGAGGGCTTTCATGAGACGTTTCAGGAAAACAAGACGGTTTCAGAAGGCATGACTGCAGTAGAATTAGAAGTTTCTATAGCAGAGATTACAGGAAATACGGAGGTTGGGATTGCGGATGCACCAGGCGGACAGAATGTCTACGGCATTGCGTATCCGAAAACCGTATACCGGGTAATTGGAGATGGGGGAAACGGCTGGATCGAGATCGCTTATGACGGACACAGCGCTTATCTGGATGGCAATTCCGGCCAGGTTACCGTGAAAAATACATGGAGCATTTCAACAGCAGATGAAGAGAGGGCGGAACTGGTAAAAACAGCCATGAACCTGCTGGGAAGTTCTTACCGGAGAGGGGCCTCCGATCCGCAGTCCGGTTTTGTAAGATATTTGATGAAAGAATATGCAGGCTTGGAACTGCCCAGGACTTCTGGAGAACAGGCCCGTCAGGGAACTGCCCAGACAGCAGAGGCTCTCAGGGTCGGCGATTTAATTGCATTTGGCTCATTCCTGGATGCGGTAAGCCATACAGGAATTTATATAGGAAATGGCAGAATGATTCACGGTGACGGGACTGGAAAAGGGGTCACTGTCTGCGTATGGAATGACAGAAGCGATATTCCAAGGATTGCCAATCTTCTGGGAAGCTAGTACATAGTTTGGAATTACTTGCTTTTCCCGGCAGATACGATTATAATAAATATTTATGATACCAGGGCAAAAGGGCGGAAATCCGATGGAAACCTGCCGGCAGAGTTTTGTCCCGGCATCTGTATATGAAAAAGGAGACACAGTGATATGAAGAAAATCCTTACCATGATGGAAGAGGAATTAAAACAGGCTTTTTCCAGCTGCGGCTATGAAGAAAAATTTGCCAAAGTGGTTTTGTCAAATCGCCCGGATTTGTGCGAATACCAGTGTAATGGCGCTATGGCGGCTGCCAAGGCTTATAAAAAGAAACCGATTGATATTGCGTCAGAAGTAGCGGACAAGCTTTCGGATTCCCGGATTTTTTCAATGAAAGAGGCGGTAATGCCTGGTTTTATCAATTTAAAGGTCAGCGAAGACTTTGCTGCCGGCTATTTAAACCAGATGGCAGGGGAAGAAAAACTGGGGCTGGATACGGTTAAGAATCCGGAGACAATTATGGTAGATTATGGCGGAGCAAACGTAGCGAAGCCTCTTCACGTAGGGCACCTGCGTTCTGCGGTAATTGGAGAAAGCATTAAACGAATGGGACGCTTCCTGGGCCATAAGATGATAGGAGATGTACATCTGGGAGACTGGGGTCTGCAGATGGGACTGATTATTGAAGAATTACGTGAGAGAAAACCGGAACTGGTTTATTTTGATGAGTCTTACACCGGGGAATATCCAAAAGAACCTCCCTTTACCATTAGTGAACTGGAGGAGATTTATCCGGCAGCCAGTGCAAAATCCAAAGTAGATGAAGCATTTAAGGAGAGGGCGCAGAACGCTACTTTCCGCCTTCAGAACGGATACGCTCCTTACCGCGCAGTCTGGAAACACATTATGGCAGTTTCTCTGGCTGACTTAAAGAAAAATTATTCCAATTTAAATGTAGAGTTTGATTTGTGGAAGGGCGAAAGCGATGCGCAGCCTTACATTCCCGGGCTGATTGACGATTTGGTAAAACAGGGACTGGCTTATGAGAGCCAGGGGGCTCTGGTCGTTGACATTGCAGAAGAAAGCGATTCCAAGGAACTTCCTCCATGTATCGTGAGAAAGTCAGACGGAGCAGCCCTTTATGCAACCTCTGATTTGGCAACCATCATT
This sequence comes from uncultured Clostridium sp., assembly GCA_900551135.1. GTDB lineage: Bacteria > Bacillota > Clostridia > Lachnospirales > Lachnospiraceae > UMGS1370. The sequence goes on along the minus strand of URUX01000053.1, from coordinate 9,573 downwards.
GAGAGAGAAAAAGATTTTCATCCGGATCGGTATATTTATATTGCAGATAAACGTCAGGATCTTCATTTTACCCAGGTGTTCCGGGTAGCGAAGAAAGCGGGAATCGTAAAACCGGATATGCCGATGGCATTTTTAGGATTCGGCACCATGAACGGAAAAGACGGAAAGCCGTTTAAGACCAGAGACGGCGGTGTTATGCGTCTGGAACATCTGATTGCCGGCATTAATGAACAGGTATTTAACCGGATTATGGAAAACCGGACGGTTTCTGAAGAAGAAGCCAGGGAAACCGCTCAGATTGTAGGGCTTGCAGCTTTAAAATATGGTGATCTTTCCAATCAGGCGGCAAAGGATTATATTTTTGACATTGACCGGTTTATTTCCTTTGAAGGAAATACAGGGCCTTATATTCTGTACACCATTGTCCGGATTAAATCTATTTTAAATAAGTTTGCGGAAAACGGCGGAAAAGCAGAGGCAGGAAGGATTTTGCCGGCAGCTTCTGATTCTGAAAAGGGACTGACTCTTCAGCTTCTGAAATTTAATGAGGTTATGGAGGCCAGCTTTGCAGATTTGGCTCCGCACAAGATTTGTCAGTATATTTATGAACTGTCCAATGAATTTAACCGTTTTTATCACGATACCAAAATCCTTTCCGAGGAAGATCCAGACCGTCAGGCAGGCTATATCAGCTTAATCATGCTGACGAAGGATGTTCTGACAGCAGCCATCAGCGTATTGGGAATCGAGGCTCCGGAGCGGATGTAACAGCAGATTGCGGGGATTACAGGGTGAATATTTCTGAAATGAAAAGCAGCACCTTCTGGAAAGGTGAAGTTGGGGTAAAAGGCATTTGCAGGGATGAAAATAAAACCTATGAAGTAAGTTTATATATCAAGGGTAGTCAGCTTCGCGACTACTCTTGTTCTTGTGCTGAGGGAAATTCCTATAAAGGTCCCTGTGCCCATGCAAAAGCCCTCTATGAGGCTTATCAGAAAGGGGGCGGGGGACAAAACACCCGTCCGGTGTATACGGATCAGGAAGTCCGTACCATGATCCGGGAGTATACCAATGGAGAAGTGGCCAGAATTATCAGGGAAAACGAGGCTGGATCGGTAAGGCTGGTTCCGGTACTTTTAGTAGACCGGAAAGGGAAAGACACCAGACTGGAGTTTAAAATCGGCAGAGAACGTCTGTACCAGATAAAAGACTTAAGTGCGTTTACCCAGGCTATGGAAGCAGGAGCGCTGATGAATTATGGAAAGAGTCTCTCGTTTCATCACAGCCTGGATGCATTTGATGAAGAAAGCAGGCCTCTGGCTGAGTTTGTAATGGAACTGGTCAATACCTATCAGGAATATTACAGCCAGTTTAGGAAAACGTCCTTTGAAGTCCGGCCGCCTCTCAGAGAACTGACATTAAGCCGGGAAAACAGGGATCGGTTTTTTGCCATGTATGTGGACAGGACCCTGGAGGTCAGTTTTCAGAACGGAAAGGCAGAACCGCTGTATGTGAGCCGCCTGAATCCGGATTTCCGGATACAGGCAAAGAGGCGGGGACGGGACGGACTGGAAGTGAAGCTTCTGGAATATGAGTTTAGTTTCATGGGAGAACGTTACCTCTATTTTGGAAGCCAGGGAAAGATCTGCCGCTGTGACGAAGACTGCAGCCACGTAATGCGTTTTTTTATCGAACAGATGGCAGCAAGGACGGATAAGACAATTGCAGTCAACGACCGGGATGTCCCCCTGTTTTACCAGAGAGTGCTGAAGAAAATAGAGGAATACAGTCTGATAGAAGCGCCGGATATAGACTGGGAAATGTATCAGACGGAACCGCTGAAGGCCAGTTTCCGGTTTGAAAGCACAGGGCCGGAGGAAGTCTCTATGGAACCGGTGCTTTCTTATGGAGATTACTCTTTTCACCCGATTGAAGATGAACTGGTTCCCCGCCATATTTGCCGGGATGTGCCTGGAGAGTTTCGGATTAGCCAGACCATTGCGAAATATTTCCAGTACAAGGAGCCGGAAGGGAAAAAGCTGGTAATCCGGAAAGATGAGGACGCATTGTACCGCCTGCTTTTAGAAGGAATTGAGGAATTTCGCCAATTGGGAGAAGTATATCTTTCAAAAGAGGTAAACCAGTGGAAGATCCGCAAGGCAGAAGGGGTCCAGGTAGGAGTCAGTGCGGCAGAAGGATGGCTGAATTTGCAGATTGATACGGATGGCATGAATGGGGCAGAACTGGCCAAAATCCTTGGAGCATATCAGCAGAAGAAAAAATATTACCGTTTAAAAAACGGCGAATTTTTGCAGCTGGAAAGCGACGGGATTCTGGCGGTAGCAAAAATGGCCGGTGATTTGGCGTTATCGAAAAACGAGATTGCATCGGGGCATATCCGTCTGCCTTATTATCGGGCGCTGTATTTAGATCATTTATTTAAAGAGGAACCTGGAGTTCCTTTTTACAGGGATCAGGCCTTTCGGGCTGTGATACGGGGGCTGAAATCGGTAGAAGATGCAGAATATCAGATTCCCAAATCCCTTGATCCGGTATTGAGAAGTTATCAGAAGTATGGATTTCGCTGGCTGAAAACACTGGATGCCGGACACTTTGGCGGCATACTGGCAGATGATATGGGACTGGGAAAGACCATCCAGGTCATTGCGCTGTTAGCCGATGAATACGGACGCAGGGAAAATACGGCAAGCCTGCTGTCCCTGATTGTTTCGCCTGCTTCCCTGGTCTATAACTGGGAACACGAGTTTCAGAAGTTTGCTCCGGAACTGCCGGTTTCTACTGTAGCAGGAACGGCCAGGGAGAGGGAGCAGATTCTGGAACAGGCAGAGAACATGGCGAAAGAGGGACAGAAGGGAATCCTGATTACGTCTTATGATTTGCTGCGCCGGGATATTGAACGGTATGAACATCTGACTTTTCGTTTTCAGATTATTGATGAGGCCCAGTTCATTAAAAATGCGGGAACCCAGAACGCCAGGGCGGTAAAGAAAATTAATTCCGTCACCAGATTTGCACTGACAGGAACGCCGATTGAGAACCGGCTGGGAGAATTGTGGAGTATTTTTGATTATCTGATGCCCGGATTTTTGTTCAGCTACCAGCGGTTTAAAAAGGATTTTGAGATTCCTTTGGTAAAAGAGAAGGATGAAGAGGTACTGACAAGCCTGAAGCGGCTTACCTCCCCGTTTATCCTTCGCAGGATAAAAAAAGATGTGTTAAAAGACCTTCCGGATAAACTGGAAACCTGTATGTATTCTCAAATGGAAGGGGAGCAGAAAGCCCTGTATGCAGCCAGCGCCAGAGTATTAAAAGATATGCTGGAGGAAGGCAGTGACGAGGATGCAGCCGGAAAACTCCAGATTTTGGCCCAGCTTACCAGACTGCGCCAGATTTGCTGTGATCCCAGGCTTTACTACGAGAACTATAAGGGCGGTTCTGCCAAACTGGAGACCTGTATGGAACTGATAGAAAGCGGAACTGCCGGAGGCCATAAGATCCTGCTGTTTTCCCAGTTCGCCTCTATGCTGAAGCTGATAAAGGAAAGACTGAAAGCCGCCGGAATCGGATATTATCTGCTGACAGGAGAAACCTCCAAGAAAGATCGGCTTCATATGGTGGATTCCTTCCAAAAAGATGATACGCCGGTATTTTTAATCTCTTTACGGGCAGGGGGTACGGGACTGAATCTGACAGCAGCAGATACGGTCATTCATTACGACCCGTGGTGGAACATTGCTGCCCAGAACCAGGCCACAGACAGAGCCCACCGCATCGGACAGGAAAAACAGGTAACGGTATACCGCCTGATTACCAAAAATACCATTGAAGAGAATATTTTAACCCTTCAGGAGGCGAAAAGCAGACTGGCGGATCAGATCATGGAAGGCCAGCCGGCAACGCTTTCGGGCCTGAGCAAAAAAGAACTGAGAAGGCTTTTCAAGCTGGATTCGAGTGTCTGAAATGCACAAATCCGGCCGGAATCATAAAGGCCTCCCCTTGCTTTCGGAAAAGAAAACAGGTATAATAAAGCGAGTAACAACAGCTGACACCAGAAGCGGAAAATCCGGGCTGTACCCAAGGAGAAGAACTATGCTGTCTGAACCAATGACTTTATATAAACTGATGAATCTTTATATGTTAAAACAGGTAAATTTTCCGCTGACGAACGCCCAGCTTTCCAATTTTTTCCTGGAACGGGAGTATACAACATACTTTACCTTACAGCAGGCGTTAAATGAACTGTTGGAAGCAGGGCTGGTTCGGAAAGAAACCCTGCACAACAGCAGCCGGTATGAGATTACCCAGGAAGGCGAGGATACTCTGGAGTTTTTCGGCAAAAAGATTTCACCGGCCATTATTGAAGATATTGATCAGTACTTAAAGGAAAACAAGTTTCGCCTCAGAGATGAGGTTGGGGTAGTTTCCGATTATTATAAATCCACAAGCCAGGATTATATTGTCCACTGTGAGGTACGGGAAGGGAAAAGCGTTCTGATTGAACTGAATTTGTCGGTTCCTGACAAGGAGCAGGCAGAATCCATGTGCAGCCAGTGGAGGGCAAAGAGTCAGGAAATCTATGCCTTTGCCATGAAATCTCTAATGAGCAGTTAAGATTATCAGGAGGAAGCATGAAAAAACAAACATCCCTGTCATATTTAGACGCAGTCAGGCAGGAGATCCGGCGTCTGGAAAAGAAGAAAAAGTGGCTGAAATACAAGGTTTACTTATGTCTCGTGCTTCCTGTTTTTCTGGTCGTGCTGGCAGTCAGGGTGCTGAGAACCTATCTCCGGCTTCGGGTCAGAGAGACGGCGGCAAAGATTGAGCCTGTACCGGTACAGAAGGAAGCTGCCGCCATGGAATTTGTGAGGCCGGAGCCGGCAGAGACAGAGCATTTTAAGCCGCAAATCAAAGAGACAATTACAGAAAAAGCATAATCCCGACAGGATTATGCTTTTTACTTTCCAATCCTGTCGAAATGTGTTAGAATACGGTTTAGAGGTGGTAAAATGAGAGAAAAGATCAACCGGCTGGCAAAAGGAATTGTGGATTTTCAAAATCCGGAACTGACCATTGTTCCGGAAAAACTGAATGGACACGTTCCAGCCCAGGAGATCAGCAGAGGAGAAATCAATCTGGCCAGCAGCAACGGGCTCAGCATGAAAGGACTCGTTTATTCCAGTCATTATCGGGTAAAGGTTCTGACAGAAGCGTTTGGAGGCCTTCGCAGCCGGATTTTATATGAGATAGATACAACTTATTTGGAAAATGGAGATCAAATCCGTGGCAGCTTTTTCCTTGTGACCAATGGCGGGGAGAAGGAAATCCCCTTTGTGTTCCAGGTACAGTCTGGGACGTCCGGCCAGGCCCTTGGAAATTTAAAGACGGCCAGGGATTTTTCCAATCTGGCCAAAAAAGACAGGGATACAGCCCTGAGGCTGTTTGAATATCAGGATTTTGTCGAGGCGCCCTTTATGCAGGATATGCATATACGGGCTGTTTATGATGGGTTAAAAGGCCATACCAACCGGGAAAACCTGCTGGAAGAATTTTTAACTGCCCTTCAGGTCAAGGAGCCGGTAACCATTACGGTGGAAGACAGGGAACGGGTGTACCGGACTCCGGGAACTTCCATTGTGGATACCATTGAAATCCGAAAAAATACCTGGGGCTATGTCAATATTCAGATGGAAGCAGAAGGCGGATTTTTAGAACTGGTGCGTTCTCAGGTCAGGGAAGAAGATTTTGATGGAGACGTCTGTCAGATCGGATATCGGATTCATCCAAAGTTTCTTCACAAAGGAGAAAACCAGGGGGTTATCCGTCTGAAGACAGTGAGAGATCAGGTGACGGTTCAAATCAGGGTAGAGGGAGCCAAAACCAGAGAAGAAACGGATTCCGGAGAATTAGAGTGGAGAAAAGGGTATGGCGCCTGTCTTTCTTTGCGGCTGGAGTATGAAAGCGGCAAATATGAAGAGTCCGTCATCCTTGGACGAATGAAACAGCAGCTGGATGCGTTAAAAGGATTAAAACCGCAGGATGCCAAAACGTCTCTTTTGCTGGCAGAATGCTGCATTTTGTCAGAACAAAAGGATCAGGCGGTGCTGCTGCTGGACGAGATTCGGGATCAGGTGCTTTCTTGCAGGCGGGATGAAGTGGAACTGTACTGTCTGTTTCAGTATCTTTCCCTAGAACTTAATCCCAACCAGAGTCAGAAAGAAGCCCTGAGTCGTCTGGTTATCAAATACCTGACGGAGAGCCACAGCTATCCCTATCTGTTTTTCCTCCGGTTAAAACTGGAACCGGAGATGGAAGAAAATCCGGCCATGACTTTGGCGGAAATGGCTGAACTGTATTCATGGGGATTTCGAAGCCCCTTCCTTTACCAAAAGGCCTGTCTGATTTTATCGGCTCATCCGGATTTGCTTCGGGGGATGACTCCCTTTGAACTTCAGGTGCTGTCCTTTGGAGCAGACCATGGACTGGTGGAAGAGGGACTTGCTGAAAAAGCGGCCAGAGCCGCAGGAACTGCAAGATATTATAATCCTTTGTACAGCCGTCTGCTGGTCAGACTGTATCAGGATTATCCCAAACGCCGTCTGTTAGAGGCTATCTGCTGTATGCGCATCAAAGGCGACTGCCGCAGACAGGAGGATTTTGCCTGGTATGAACTGGCATTAAAAGAACAGATTAATCTGACCAGGCTGTATGAATATTATCTGTATTCTCTGCCAGAGGAGTTTCATCACATCCTCCCGAAAGAAGTGCTGCTGTATTTTTCCTATTCCCAGGAACTGGACAGCCATACCAAGGCGGTATTATACCGGAATATTCTCAGCTATCTCAATCCGTCTTCGGATCTTTACAAGGCTTATGAGCGGGATATGGAGCAATTTGCCATGGAACAGCTGTTTGCAGCGAATATAGACAGCAATCTGGCAGTATTGTACGATAAAATGATTTACAAAGACGTAATTGATGTGCCTGTGGCAAAGATTCTGCCGTCTATTTTACGGTCTTACCGGATCTCCTGCCGCAATCCGGAGATGCTTTACGTCATTGTGCGGTATGAGGAGACGCTGGACGAGGATATTTTCCTGTTAAGGGACGGCGTGGCCTATGTGCCGCTGTTTTTAGACAAAAGTGTTATTTTATTCCAGGATGGCTATGGAAACCGGTATACCAATATCCGATATATTAAAACTCCGGTTATGGATAAACCGGATCTGGAAACCCGGTGCTTTGAAGTTTATCCGGAGCATCCCATGCTGTGCCTGAGAGCCTGCCGTCAGATTGGCGATCAGGGGGCAGAAAATGATGAAGAAGCCGCTTTGCTGGAACGGGCATTAAAAGACCTGAATCTGAACCCTATTTATGAAAAACAGCTTCTTTCCAAATCCATTGCCTATTATCAGAAAAAGGCATCAAAGGAAGAAAAAGGAGGCACTGATTTAAGTTATCTGTTAATGCTGGATAAAGATCCTATCAGTGGAGAAGAGCGTACCAGTATCTGCGAAACCCTGATCCGTCAGAACTATCTGATGGAAGCCTACGATATGATGAAAAAATACGGAATAACGGAAATCAGTACGGGGCGCCGGCTGAAGCTGTGTACAAAGATGATTTTGCAAAAACTCTTTGATGAGGATGAATTCCTTTCCTGGCTGGCGGTACAGGTCTTTGACGCAGGAAGTGCAGATTCGGTTATTCTGGATTATCTGTGCCAGTATTACAATGGACCTGCCGAAACGATGTATCATATATTGATGCAGGGAGTGGAATACCATGTGGATACCTACGACATGGAAGAACGGCTGCTGGCCCAGATGCTGTTTTCCGGCTGTCAGGAGAGGATGGATGCCGTATTTGACCTTTACGCAACCAGAAAAAAAACGTCGGACAGCATTGTAAAGGCATATTTTGCCGTAAAATGCACGGATTATTTTTATCGCGATGCACAGCCGGAGGGACAGGTGTTTGAGTATCTGGAAGGACTGGTAAAAAATACCCCGGACAGAGAAAGAATCCCCACCATTTATCTGCTGTCGCTTACCAGATTTTATTCCGAGAAGAACCGGTTAAGTGATGAGCAGAAAATTTTGTGCCAGCAGGTGGTGGACTTTCTGCTGGACGCAGGACTGGTATTTCCTTATTTCAAAAAACTGGGACAATTTATACGGATTCCCAGAGATATAATGGATAAGGTGATGATCCAGTACAAAGGGGACAGGGATTCCAGAATTGTATTACGGGTTCGGGTGCTTCCTGATGAGGAAGAATTCCACAGTGAGGAAATGCACCGGGTATATCAGGGAATCTTTGTTATGGAAAAAGTGTTATTTGATGGGGAAACCCTGGAATACCGGGTTTATGAATATAAAAACGGCAATTCAGTATTAATGGCTCAGGGAAAGAAACAGTGTCAGGGATTTTCTGCCCAGGCAGCAGACCAGGAAGGAAAGAACAGCCGGTTTGCCTGTTTAAATGAAATGAGCCTGTGTCTGAGTTTAAAGGACGAAGAAGGGCTCAAAAAACGGATGCGGGAGTATTTAACAAAGAATGCTGCCGCGGAAGAATTATTTCCACTGATGTAGATAAGGGGATTGTCGATGGACGGATTGATAATTGGACTTGATTTATGTGATGCCTATACCAGGCTGTGCTGTCACGAACGTGAAAAGACGTGGTGCCTGCCGACGGTCATCTGCCGGAAGAAGGATGATGACGAGTGGTATGTGGGGGAAGAAGCTTACGCATACACCCTGGTGGGGGAAGGCATTATCGTAGACAAGCTTATAAAGATGGTCATGAAGGACGGTACCGCCACGCTGGGAGGCGTGAAATACGAGGGCACCACCCTGCTTAAGATCTATCTAAAGAAAATACTGGCGCTGGCCAGGGAGGAATTTTTCTCCGATGAGGTAAAGGAGCTGGTGATCACACTGGAAAAGGTGGAGGTCAAGCTGATGGACGCGCTGATGTACTGTGCGGATTACTTGGAGATACCCAGGGACCGGGTGCACATCATCAGCCATACGGAAGGCTTTGTCTACTACGTTCTGAGCCAGAAGAAGGAAGTATGGAACAATCAGGTAGCGGTCTTTGATTTATCAGAGGATTCGCTCCATTACCACGAATTAAAGGTTCAGCGCGGGATGAAGCAGATGACTGTGGTGGCCGAGGATGAGGCGCTGGAGGAGAGCTTTAATCTCGATATTTTGAATACCCCTTCCGGCGGAAAACTGGCGGATAAGATCCTCAGTTCCTGTGCGGAGCGGCTGCTATCCAAGAAGCTGTTTTCTTCCATTTTCCTGACAGGAAAAGGCTTTGAGCGGCAGGACTGGGCGGGAGATTTCATGAAGCTTCTCTGTTCTAGGCGAAAGGTCTACATGGACCAGGAGCTGTTTGCCAGGGGCGCCGCTTTTAAGGGCATGGATTACCTCCATGAAAAGACGTCTTACCCCTTTATCTGTGTCTGCGAGGGGCGGCTTCATTCGACGATTTCGATGAAGGTGCTGCACAAGAACCGAGAGAGCCAGCTGATCGTGGCGGCTG
>URUX01000052.1 GCA_900551135.1 uncultured Clostridium sp. | reverse complement strand
GGAGAGTCCATCTTTATGCTATCCAGAATGACTTTTTTGGAGAGCGGATCACCGTGGCCGGGCTAATCACCGGACAGGATATTATGAACCAGTTAAAAGACAAGGAATTAGGAAATTATCTTCTTCTTCCTGCCTGTATGTTCCGCAGCGGGGAGGAAGTATTTTTAGATGACGTAACCAGAACCGACGTACAAAACGCTTTACAAGTTCCGGTGCGTATAGTAAAATCAAGCGGATATGATTTGGTGGAGTCTGTTCTCCACCCGGAAAAAGAGGACGGGCTGCCTGTTTATGAAGGATATGAGCCTGACAGAATATTTGAACACCGGCCGGGAGATCATATGGAAATTGGTCCGGACGGAATTGTGTTTGAGGTAGAATAAGGAGGAATTATGAGTAAACCGGTAGTAGCAATCGTAGGACGCCCTAATGTGGGAAAGTCCACGCTGTTTAATGTCCTGGCAGGAGAGGCCATCTCCATTGTAAAAGATACGCCAGGAGTAACCAGAGACAGGATTTATGCAGACTGCTCCTGGCTGGATATGAATTTTACATTAATTGATACCGGCGGTATAGAGCCGGACAGTAAAGATATTATTTTGTCCCAGATGAGGGAACAGGCAGAGATTGCCATTGAAACGGCAGATGTAATCGTCTTCATTGTAGATGTCCGTCAGGGACTCCAGGATGCCGATTCCAAAGTGGCAGACATGCTGCGCAAATCCAGAAAGCCGGTAGTGCTGGCAGTCAATAAGGTAGACAGCATTCAGAAATACGGAAATGATGTCTACGAGTTTTACAATCTGGGGATTGGCGACCCCATTCCGGTATCGGCTGCTTCCAGACTGGGAATCGGTGATTTGCTGGATGAAGTCGCAAAGCATTTCAGCGCGGATCAGATGACAGAGGATGAGGATGAGCGCCCCAGAATTGCAGTAGTTGGTAAGCCAAATGTGGGAAAATCATCCCTGATTAATAAATTGCTGGGTGAAAACCGGGTGATTGTATCCAATATTGCGGGAACCACAAGAGATGCCATTGATACGGAAGTTACCCATAACGGAACCGAATACGTGTTTATCGATACGGCCGGCCTTCGCCGAAAGAGCAAAATAAAAGAAGATTTGGAACGGTACAGCATTATCCGTACCGTTACGGCAGTAGAACGGGCTGATGTGGTCGTTGTGGTTATTGACGCAACCGAAGGCGTTACGGAACAGGATGCCAAGATCGCAGGCATTGCCCACGACAGAGGAAAGGGCGTTATTATCGCGGTCAATAAATGGGATGCCATTGAAAAGAATGACAAAACCATTTACGAATATACCAGAAAGATCAAGGAAGTGCTGGCGTACATGCCGTATGCAGAATATCTGTTCATTTCTGCTGAGACGGGACAGAGGCTAAACAAGCTGTTTGATTTGATTGACATGGTAAGGGAAAACCAGACTTTACGAGTTTCAACAGGTGTGCTGAATGAGATTATGACAGAGGCAGTTGCCATGCAGCAGCCGCCGTCAGACAAGGGAAAACGGTTAAAGCTGTATTATATAACCCAGGTTGCGGTAAAGCCGCCTACGTTTGTAATCTTTGTCAATGATAAAGAATTAATGCATTTTTCTTATACCAGATATCTGGAAAATAAGATTAGGGAAGCATTTGGCTTCAGGGGAACCGCTCTGCGGTTTTTGATTCGGGAGAGAAAAGCAAAGGAGCAGTAAGTATGGAACGGGTATTATGTCTTGCAGTCGGTTATTTATTCGGGCTGATTCAGACCGGATATTTCTATGGAAACGCTCATGGAGTAGACATCCGCAAACATGGAAGCGGCAATTCCGGTACGACAAACGCCTTGCGCGTTCTGGGGAAAAAGGCGGGACTGGTTGTTTTTGCAGGCGACTTTTTAAAGGCGTTTATTCCCTGTGTTCTGGTTCGGATGTTTCTGGGAGATGGAGAATTGTATACCCATGTATTGATTCTCTACATGGGCTTTGGCGTAACGTTAGGACACAATTACCCCTTTTATCTGGGATTTAAGGGAGGAAAGGGCATTGCAGTAATGGCCGGTATTTTAATGGCCAGTGATTTGCGGATCACTCTGGTATGCGCAGCCGCTTTTATTGGCATTGTAGCGGTTACCAGATATGTATCTCTGGGATCACTGGTTGTAGTAACCCTGTTCTGGATTATGACTGTATATACTGCCTTTACCGGAGGTTACGGAATGACCGCCATGACTACCGCTTCCGTTCAGTGGGAATGTGCGGCAGTTGCTCTGGTAATCAGCGCCATGGCATTCTGGCGTCACAGAGCCAACATTGGACGGCTGATTCACGGAACAGAAAACAAACTGGGAGCAAAAAAATCTTGACGGCAAAAAGGAGAGCAATATGGCAAAACTTGGGGTAATTGGTTCCGGAACCTGGGGAACGGCGCTGGCTGTTCTGCTGGTTCAAAACGGGCATCAGGTTATGTTGTGGTCTGCGTTTGAAGAGGAAGCAAATGCTATTAAAACGACGAGAAAACATCCCAATCTTCCAGAAGCGGTGATTCCGGAGGAACTGGAGATTACTACGGATTTAGAGGCGGCAATGAGGGAAAAAGAAATTCTGGTATTGTCTGTCCCCTCAATTTTTGTCAGACAGACGGCAGCGAAAATGGCGCCTTATTGCAGACAGGGTCAGATTGTCGTAAATGTGGCAAAGGGTATCGAAGAGCAAAGCTTAAAGGTTCTGTCAGAGGTGATCGAGGAAGAACTTCCCATGGCAGAGGTGGCCGTTCTTTCCGGCCCCAGCCATGCAGAAGAGGTAAGCCGTCTTTTGCCGACTACCTGTGTAGTGGGAGCCCATTCCAGGGCTGCTGCAGAAAAAACTCAAAAAGCCTTTATGAGTCCGGTCTTTCGTGTGTATACCAGTCCGGATATGACTGGTATTGAAATAGGGGCTGCCCTGAAAAATGTCATTGCCCTGGCGGCAGGAATAGCAGATGGACTGGGATATGGAGACAATACCAAGGCTGCGTTAATTACCAGAGGTATTGCTGAAATCAGCCGCCTGGGAGCTGCTATGGGAGGAAAGGCCCAGACTTTTGCAGGACTGTCCGGTACAGGAGATTTAATTGTAACCTGTGCCAGTATGCACAGCCGGAACCGGAGGGCTGGAATCCTGATTGGAAAGGGTTATTCCATGGAAGAAGCCATGAAGGAAGTGAAAATGGTGGTAGAAGGTGTCTATTCTGCCAAAGCTGCCCTGGCTCTATCCCGGAAATACCAGGTTTCCATGCCCATTGTAGAACAGGTGAATCAAATCCTTTTTGAAGGGAAGCCTGCCAGAGAAGCTGTACTGGATTTAATGCTTCGGGACCGTCAGACAGAAAGCCTGAATTTGGATTGGGATTCCCAATAGCGGCATATAATAACCCTCTGGAATAAGACCTATAAACACTGCTTATATTGCGCCTGTTTTTTCATGAAAAATGGAAAAACAGGCGTTTCAAATGGTTGACAATACCAGGTTTCCTCACTATAATTTAGAAAAGCTTTCAAGAAGCGGCTTTTGGTGCAGCGACACTGCCGGAAGCCGTTTTCTCAGACCGACAGTGTACGTATAGGAAGAACAGTGTCCGCATACGTATAAAATTACAGTATGCCGGTGAGAAAGAAGAGGAGGATTTATTATGAAAAAGAAAGTATTAAGCTTCGTTTTAGCAACTGCCATGGCAGCATCCTTAACTGCATGCGGAGGTTCCGGAAATGAAACGGCTGCAGCAACTGCTGCAGGTACAGAAGCAGCAAAAGACAGCGAGGCTGCAAAGGATGGAGAAGCAGCTCCGGCAGCAGACGGCGCAGTATGGAAGATTGGCGCTATCGGCCCGTTAACCGGCGGCGCAGCAATCTACGGCAATGCAGTTATCAATGGCGCACAGGTTGCAGTAGATGAGATTAATGCAGCAGGCGGTATCAATGGTTATCAGATTGAATACAAAGGCGCTGATGATGAGCATGATGCAGAAAAATCTGTTAACGCTTATAACAGCTTAAAAGACTGGGGTATGCAGGTACTGGTAGGAACGACTACATCCAATCCGTGTATTGCAGTTGCAGATAAAACCGCACAGGATAATATGTTCCAGATTACTCCATCTGGTTCTGCTGTAGAATGTGCTGCCAATCCAAATGTATTCCGTGTATGCTTCTCTGATCCGGATCAGGGTGCCGCATCTGCACAGTACATTGGCAAGCACAAGCTGGCAACAAAGATTGCAGTAATTTACGACAGTTCTGATGTATATTCCAGCGGTATCTATGCAAAATTTGCAGCGGAAGCTGCCAACCAGGGTCTGGAAATCGTAGCAGAAGAAGCATTTACGGCTGATACCAATAAAGACTTTACCACCCAGCTGCAGAAGGCAAAGGATGCAGGCGCAGAACTGGTATTCCTTCCGTTCTACTATACAGAGGCAGCCCTGGTATTAACTCAGGCCAACACCATGGGATGGGATCCGATTTTCTTCGGATGCGACGGCATGGACGGCATCTTAGGCGTTGAAAACTTTGATACCGGCCTGGCAGAGGGTCTGATGCTGTTAACTCCTTTCGCAGCAGATGCAACAGACGATTTGACTGTAAACTTTGTAACAACTTACAAAGAGCAGTTTGGAGATACTCCGATTCAGTTCGCAGCAGATGCTTATGATGCAGTATATGCAGTAAAAGCAGCTATCGAGGATGCTGGTGCAACTCCGGACATGAGTGTATCAGACCTTTGCGAAGCGATGAAGGCTTCTATGGTTAAGGTTTCCGTAGATGGTTTAACTGGTGCAGGCATGACCTGGAATGCAGATGGTGAGCCGTCTAAAGCGCCTAAGGCAGTTAAGATTGAAAACGGTGCTTACGTTTCCATGGATTAATTCTTTACCAACCGATTATAAACATGATAGAGAGCTGCTGCACAGCAAAAGGGAAGAACCTGCTTCCTGGGCGGCAGCCCTCTTTCCGTATAAAAAAACAAGAGGTGTGACACAATGAGTTTTTTGTCCTATCTAATCAGCGGAATCAGCCTGGGAAGCGTATATGCGATTATAGCGCTGGGCTACACAATGGTTTACGGCATTGCAAAAATGCTGAATTTTGCTCACGGCGATATTATCATGGTGGGAGGATACATGGTCTTTATTGTAGTGAGCACAATGGGTATGCCTCCGGCAGCAGGCATTGTGACTGCGATAGTAGTATGTACGTTATTGGGTGTGGTTGTTGAGAGGGTAGCGTATAAACCTCTCCGCGGCGCCTCTCCACTGGCGGTTTTAATTACCGCAATCGGTGTCAGCTATCTGCTTCAGAACCTTGCCCTCCTTTTATGGGGAGCAGATACCAAGGCCTTTACATCCATTATTTCCATGGAACCGCTTCGTCTTGCAGAAGGCCAGCTGGTTATTACCGGTGAAACCCTTGTGACCATTGTAACCTGTATTGTGGTGATGGTTGTTTTGACGCTGTTTATCAATAAGACCAAAACTGGTCAGGCAATGCTGGCAGTATCAGAAGATAAGGGAGCGGCAACTTTGATGGGAATTAATGTAAACCGGACGATTTCCATTACCTTTGCAATTGGTTCGGCTCTGGCTGCTGTAGCAGGAATGCTGTTATGTTCTGCCTATCCGTCTCTGACCCCATATACTGGAGCAATGCCTGGCATCAAGGCGTTTGTTGCAGCCGTATTTGGCGGTATCGGTTCCATTCCAGGCGCTATGATTGGCGGGATTTTATTGGGAGTCATTGAAAATCTGTCCAAAGCCTATATTTCTTCCCAGCTTTCCGACGCCATTGTATTCTCTGTTTTGATTATTGTCCTACTGGTGCGTCCTACTGGTATTATGGGCAAGAAAATTAGTGAGAAAGTCTGATGGGGGTGGAAGCGATGAAGACAAACAAAGAAAAGAAAAACCTCTTAAAAGGCGATATGGCTACCTATGGAATGGTAATTTTGGCATATGTTCTGGTAGAGGCTGCTCTTAAAACCGGCCACATGTCCAGCCTGATGGAAGGATTGCTGGTGCCGCTGTGTATCTATTCGATTCTGGCGGTTTCTTTAAACCTGGTAGTAGGAATTTCCGGAGAGTTAAGTCTGGGACATGCAGGATTTATGTGTGTGGGAGCGTTTTCCGGCGCATTATTTTCTAAAATCATGAAGGGGTCTATCGATCCAACGGTCAGCCTGATTATTGCTATCTTTATCGGAGCAGCCGTAGCGGCTGTGTTTGGTATTCTCATTGGAATTCCGGTTCTCCGCTTAAGAGGCGACTATCTGGCCATTGTAACCCTGGCTTTTGGCGAGATTATTAAAAACATTATTAACGCCATTTATCTGGGTGTAGATGCTGCCGGCGTTCACTTTTCCATGAAAAGTGAAGTGGCATTAAAACTGGATGCCGAAGGCACAGTGCTGATTAAAGGAGCCCAGGGTATTACCGGAACTCCGC
Organism: uncultured Clostridium sp.; assembly: GCA_900551135.1. Classification (GTDB taxonomy): domain Bacteria; phylum Bacillota; class Clostridia; order Lachnospirales; family Lachnospiraceae; genus UMGS1370. The sequence continues at coordinate 7,582 of URUX01000052.1, read as the reverse complement.
AGGCCGCCAGTTTTACCATTGGCATCATTCTTTTGCTGATCACATTGGCAATCGTAATCAACCTGATTCATTCCCGTACCGGCCGTGCAATTATGGCAATCCGCGATAACCGGATTGCAGCAGAGTCTGTTGGTTTAAACGTTACCAAATACAAGCTGCTGGCATTTACTGTATCGGCTGCTTTAGCAGGCGTTGCAGGCGTTTTGTATGCCCACAATTTGACAACACTGGCAGCCCTTCCGAAAAACTTCGGCTACAATCAGTCCATAATGATTCTGGTGTTTGTCGTGCTTGGTGGCATTGGAAATGTAAGAGGTTCTGTAATTGCAGCAGTCATTCTTACCCTTCTTCCAGAACTTTTAAGAGGACTGAACAATTACCGTATGCTGATTTATGCAATCGTGCTCATTGCCATTATGCTGTTTAACTCCAGCCCGAAAGCCATTGCATTCCGGGAACGGGCAGCAGCGGCATTACGGAAAAAAACAGCAAAGAAGGAGGCGGCATAACATGGCATCACCAATGCTGGAAGTAAAAAGCTTAAGCATCTCCTTTGGAGGTTTGAAAGCAGTAGACGGATTTGATATTACCATTGAAAAAGGCCAGCTCTATGGTCTGATTGGCCCGAACGGGGCAGGAAAGACGACGGTGTTTAACCTTCTGACCGGTGTGTATGAGCCGGACACAGGAAGCATCGTACTGGACGGGAAAAATATTACAGGCAAAAAGACCATTGAAATCAATCAAAGCGGAATTGCCCGTACCTTCCAGAATATCCGTCTGTTTAAAGATATGAGCGTTTTAGATAATGTAAAGGCAGGACTTCACAATCATCATCCTTATTCGACTCTTACCGGTATTTTCCGTCTGCCCAAGTATTACAAGGTAGAAAAAGAGATGAATGAAAAAGCCATGGAACTTTTAAAAGTCTTTGATTTGGACGGGGAAGCAGATTACAAAGCTTCCAATCTTCCTTATGGAAAACAGAGAAAGCTGGAGATTGCCAGAGCCCTTGCAACCGATCCAAAGCTTCTTTTGCTGGATGAGCCGGCGGCTGGAATGAATCCCAATGAGACAGCGGAACTGATGGACACCATCCGCTTTGTCCAGAAAGAATTCGGCATGACCATTCTTTTGATTGAGCATGATATGAAGCTGGTATCCGGAATTTGTGAAAGGCTGACGGTATTAAACTTCGGTCAGGTTCTCGCAAGCGGCGATACGTCTGCCGTATTAAACGATCCCCAGGTTATCACTGCATACCTGGGAGAATAAGGAGGAAATGAAAACATGGCAATGCTGGAAGTCAGGGATTTGGAAGTATATTACGGCGTTATCCAGGCCATTAAGGGGATTTCCTTCGATGTAAATCAGGGAGAAATTATCGCTTTAATCGGTGCAAATGGAGCCGGAAAAACCACGATTCTGCATACGGTAACCGGTCTGATTCCTTCTAAGGCCGGACACATCACTTATGAAGGAACTGATATTACAAAAATGGCCGGGCACAAACTGGTTCCCATGGGAATTGCCCATGTGCCGGAGGGACGCCGTGTATTTGCCCAGTTGTCGGTGCTGCAGAATTTAAAGCTGGGAGCATTTACCAGAAATGACAAGGCAGAAATAGAAGAAACCTTAAAGATGGTATATCAGAGATTTCCAAGACTGGAAGAGCGGAAAAATCAGATGGCCGGAACCCTTTCCGGAGGCGAGCAGCAGATGCTTGCCATGGGACGGGCGCTGATGAGCCACCCGAGACTGGTAGTTATGGATGAACCTTCTATGGGTCTTTCTCCCATCTATGTAAACGAGATTTTCGATATTATTCAGAAAATCAATGAAGATGGGGTAACGGTTCTGCTGGTAGAACAAAATGCTAAAAAAGCCTTATCCATTGCGGATCGGGCATATGTGCTGGAAACCGGCAATATTGTACTGGGCGGAGATGCCAACCAGCTGATGAATGATGAAAGAGTTAAGAAAGCGTACTTAAGTGAGTAGGCTTTGACAGAAAATTTTATCAATATTCAGGAAAAAGCCAGAAATATTCTGGCTTTTTTTCGTATATTATGTTAAGATGAATTTAGAAAGAAAGGAATTTTCCGGGGAAGGGGCGGATGATTTATGCTGCAAAAAGCAATCGAACTGGCTGCGGCCGCACTAAATGGAATCACAGAGGATAACGGCAGTCCCTATATCAATCATGCCATGAGGGTGATGGATAAAATGGACACGGAAGAGGAAAAAACCGCAGCAGTCCTTCATGACGTAGTGGAGGATACGGAGATGACGGTTCGGGATTTAGAACGTTATGGATTTTCCAGAACCATTATTGATACGGTGGAGCAGCTGACCAGAAGACGGGATATGACCTATTTTGACTATATTGACGATATCAGCTGCAGTCCCATGGCCACGAAGATAAAAATTGCAGAAATTGAAGACAATCTGGATGTGTTCCGGGTGAGAAAAATGTCATTTAAAACCTATTCTCTGGAAGAACGGGCAGAGAAAGCCCTGGGGATTCTCAGGCAGGCGCTTGCAAAAGGATAACGTACCCGCAAAATCCTGTCTGAATCCGGATTCATAAGAATATACCCTCCTGCATATACTGTATCAGCACAGCAAGGGGGTATTTTTATGGACAATTTTCATGTATACAAAGATATTGAAGCCAGAACCGGCGGAGACATTTATATCGGTGTAGTGGGACCTGTCAGAACAGGGAAATCCACATTTATTAAACGGTTTATGGAACTTTTGGTAATTCCCGCCATAGAAGATGAAAATCAGAGAAATTTAAGCCGCGATGAACTTCCCCAAAGCGCGGCAGGAAAGACCATTATGACGACAGAGCCAAAGTTTATTCCCAAAGAAGCAGCAAACATTCATCTGGGAGATGGGATTTCCGTAAAAGTAAGGCTGATTGACTGTGTGGGATTTATGGTAGAGGGTGCGGCAGGACATATTGAAAATGATGCAGAACGAATGGTAAAAACCCCCTGGTTTGATCATGAAATTCCATTTACCAGAGCTGCGGAAATCGGAACCAGGAAGGTGATTACCGATCATTCTACCATAGGAATTGTGGTGACTACAGATGGCTCCTTTGGGGACATTAAGCGTGCCGGATACATAGCAGGGGAACAGACTGCAGTAGAAGAGTTAAAGGCAATGGGGAAACCATTTATCATTCTCTTAAACTGTGAACGTCCTTATTCTGAAGAAAGTATAAAACTGGCAGAAGAACTGGAACATGAGTATGGTGTTGCTGTCATGCCGGTAAACTGTGAACAGCTGAAAAAAGAAGATGTTAATCATATTCTGGAAAAGGTGTTAAAAGAATTTCCGGTAACAGAAGTAGATTTTTATATTCCAAAATGGCTGGAACTGCTGCCGCCTTCCCACTGGCTGAAAGAAAAACTCATTGAAAAGGCCAGGGATACGATTCAGAAAACCGGTTATATGAAAGAAGTAACTTCTGGGAAACAGGCATTGGCAGGAGAGGATGAGCCGATCGGTTTTCTGCGCCTCAGGGAAATGAATATGGCAGATGGTTCGGTAGCCATGGACATTCAGGTAGATGATAAGTATTATTATCAGACTTTAAGCGATTACGTTGGACTTCCAATTACCGGGGAATATGAACTGATGCAGACCCTTAGCAGCCTGGCCCACATGCAGAAGGAATATCAAAAAGTGGAAAATGCCATGAATCAGGTGAGGATGAAGGGGTATGGGGTGGTGACTCCGGAACGGTCAGAAATTGTGCTGGATGAGCCCCAGGTCATTCGGCATGGCAATAAGTACGGGGTAAAAATGAAGGCTCAGGCGCCGTCCATCAATCTGATTAAAGCCCATATTGAAACAGAAATCGCTCCAATTGTGGGGAGTGAACAGCAGGCAAACGATTTAATTGATTATATTAAAAGCAGCAGCCAGAACGGAGACGGAGGTGTCTGGGAAACCAATATTTTCGGCAAATCCGTAGAGCAGATTGTAGAAGACGGAATACAGGCCAAAATCTCCCAGCTTACGGAGGACTGTCAGATGAAGCTTCAGGACACGCTGCAGAAAATAATTAACGACAGCAATGGAGGTATGATTTGCATTATAATCTGAAGTATGATATAATGACCTCATAAAGAGATGTGACAAGACAGGGGGTTTTCTGGATATACAGAGGATTTCCTGTCTCTATTTTTTCAGCAGATATTTTGACAGGAGGGGTTCTATGAAGTTAATGTTTATCGGTGCGGATCACGAAGTTACCGGCAGCTGCCATTATCTGGAAGTCGGAGAAAAGAAGATCCTGATTGACTGCGGTATGGAACAGGGAGTAAATGTTTATGAAAATGCAGAACTTCCGGTCAGTTATTCCGAAATCGATTATGTACTGCTGACCCACGCCCACATCGATCATGCCGGACATCTGCCCTTGATTTATGCAAAAGGATTCAGAGGTGCGGTAATTGCTACAGATGCTACCACGGATTTATGTGATATTATGTTAAAGGATTCTGCCCACATTCAGGAAATGGAGGCTGAATGGAAAAACAGAAAAGCCCGCCGGGCAGGCCAGCCGGAAGTGCCGCCCATTTATGACATGAATGATGCCATTGGAGTATTAAAACTGTTTAAGCCATGCCGATATGGAGAAAATGTGGAATTCTGTGATGAATTTGCAGTCCGCTTTATTGATGCAGGCCATCTTCTGGGTTCCGCTTCCATTGAGGTTTGGGTCAGGGAAGAAGGAGTAGAAAAGAAGCTGGTATTTTCCGGTGATATTGGAAATAAAAATAAGCCGCTTATCCGGGATCCCCAGTACATCCGGGATGCGGATTACGTTTTAATGGAATGTACCTATGGAGACCGGTATCACAAAATGGGAACCGATCATATCCAGGAACTGGCTGACATTATCCAGAGCACGCTGGACAAAGGCGGCAATGTCGTCATTCCGGCCTTTGCGGTAGGAAGAACCCAGGAACTCCTGTATTTTATCCGAAGCATTAAGGAACAGGGGCTGGTTACAGGCCACGGCCACTTTGATGTATATGTGGACAGCCCTATGGCGGTAGAAGCCACACAGGTATTTAAAGAAAATGAACTGGAATGTTATGATGAGGAAACGCAGGCTCTGGTACGCCGCGGGATCAATCCCATTGGTTTTCCGGGACTGAAATTATCCATTACCAGTGAAGAATCAAAGAACATCAACTTTGACCCCAAGCCAAAGGTTATTATTTCCGCAGCAGGCATGTGTGATGCAGGACGTATCCGCCATCATTTAAAACACAATTTGTGGAGACCGGAAAGTACCGTTGTATTTGCCGGATATCAGGCAGAGGGAACGCTGGGACGGACGCTGGTAGAAGGCGGAAAGACGGTAAAACTGTTTGGAGAGACGATTGATGTAGAAGCCAGAATCGTCAACGTGGAAGGATTAAGCGGTCACGCAGACCGGAACGGGCTTCTGGAATGGATTACAGCGTTTGAGCGGAAGCCGGATCGGATCTTTATGGTACATGGAGAAGATACGGTATGTACAAACTTTGCCATGACCTTGCAGGACGAGTACGGATTTCGGGCTGAAGCGCCATTTTCCGGTTCCGTATTTGACCTGGCTGCCAACCAGTGGATTACGGAAACTGCTGGAATGCCGGTGAGCAAAGCCAGGGCAGCCCAGAGGAAAGCCTTTGGTGTTTATGCAAGGCTGGTTGCAGCCGGAGAGCGGCTTCTTCAGGTTATCCGCCACAATGAAGGCGGGGCCAATAAGGATTTGGCCAAATTTGCGGATCAGATCCATGCTTTATGCGATAAATGGGACAGATAGGAGATAAAACAATGACTAAGGTACAAATTTACACGGATGGGTCTGCCAGAGGAAATCCGGACGGACCAGGAGGTTACGGAGTTGTTCTCCATTTTACGGATTCTTCCGGAACCCTTCATGAAAAGACCATGTCTGCGGGATTTGTAAAAACAACCAATAACCGGATGGAACTGCTGGCTGCCATTATGGGACTGGAAGCGTTAAACCGCCCCTGCCAGGTGGAACTTTATTCCGATTCCAAGTATTTAATTGATGCATTTAATCAAAAATGGATTGACAGCTGGGTGGCTCACAACTGGGTTCGGGGTAAGTCCGGTCCGGTAAAGAATATCGATTTATGGAAACGGCTTTTAAAGGCCAAGGAACCCCATCAGGTTACCTTTATCTGGGTAAAAGGCCACGCAGGCCATCCGGAAAATGAACGGTGTGATAAAATGGCGGTTGAGGCTGCGCTGGGAGACAATCTGCTGGTCGATCCAGGTGTTTCTTAAAAATATTACGCAAACCTTACAATATATTACGCTTTTTTGTATTCTATTCCTTTTCCGGGAAAAGTGTGTTATCTTACTATTAGTAAGAGAAACGCCCAAAGAAACAGCAGCAGAAAGGGACTGGAATGGCAAAAAGCTGGAAAAGGCTGGCCCTGGTTGCCGGGATTATCGTAGCCGGCACCTCGATTACCGCCTATACGAATCATTATATAACAAAGCAGGAGCAGATGTACGTAGTGGAGGATATTGCAGAAACAATGCCGGAACAGATTCTGGCAGATATGCCGTCAGATACCGTGACAGCGGCAGAGCCGGAACCTGTGTTAAGAAGTGCAGTCATGCCTCCAGCGGATTCTGCAGAACAAACAGAATCTTCAGGGGAACCTGAGCCAAAGCAGAGCTTGGAAGAACCTGTTGCAGCGGCCTTTAGCGCAGAACCAGCAGTTTCTGACGCTGCAGCAGATGAGGCAGAACTTTCAGAACAGGAAGCTTTGCCGGAGTCGGCAGTTGGTGCGGAAAATCTTATCGCCCCGGTACAGGCAGAGCCGGAGGCATTACCAGAGGCAGCAAAGCAGTCTGCCCCAGTTTATGAAAGTTCCCTGAACGAAACCGCCCTTTTGGAAACGGCGGAAGTTTCTTATTACCTCCAGAGCAAAAAACGTCTGGAGGAACTGGATAACCAGATTCAGCAGATGCGGGACAGTCAGGTGGAATCGACAGCGTATTCCATAAAAGCACTGTCAGAGACGGAACTGAAGCTGTGGGAAACGGAATTAAGCAGTATTTATATGCAGATTATGGATAAGCTTAATTCTGACGAAGAGACGGCATTGGCCAGAGATCAGCGTCAGTGGATGAATACCAGGGACGCTGCCGCCGAAAAAGCCGCTCCCAAGACCAGCGGAGGTTCCATCGAAAGTGCCGAGTATACGGCTTCCCTGGCAGCATCTACCAGGCAGAGAGCCTATGATTTGCTGGAGAGTTATCGGAATTATCTGCAATGATACCTTTATTGAGAATACGAACAGGAGAAATGGGAGAACCGCGGGTGATATTGAAACCGGCGGTTCTCCCGTTTTCCAGTATAACAGCAGAAAAAATGGTTTCCCTACTTGATAAATGATTTTTCGTATGATAGGATATAAAGAATGGATAAGAGCTGCAAAAAGCAGCCTGACGAGGAGGTTATGGCGAATGGGATTTGTAAGCAGTTTTATTGGATACGCAGTAAAAGCAGCTATATTTGCCGCTGTAG
>URUX01000051.1 GCA_900551135.1 uncultured Clostridium sp. | reverse complement strand
CCCCGCTATACTGCCCTGGTAATTGTCAGGATTGAAAACGGGCTCCAGGCAGCGCTGGATGTTTTTGATGAAACTCTGACAAATTCTGACGGCACTCTGCGTCTGAATCCGGATAAACATACCGACACCATCACTCCCAATGGCCAGAAAATCCAAGGCAGTCCGGGCGGTCATATGCTTTTGGTGCTGTTTTCCTCTTCTACCAAAAGTATTCCGGCTCTGGCTGTACCAGAAGACATTGTAGTATTCTGCGGGTAACCGCTGTTAAATCGTTCCTCTCTGCTTTTCCCGTTCAGCCCATATTTTCTGGCGGGAAAAGCCTCTTCCCTTCACTTCTTTCACCTGGCTGATTACCAGAAAGGCCTCCGGATCGATTTCCTGGACTGCCCGGTTCAGCCTGGCCAGTTCCCGATTGGAAATCACCGTCAGCAATACCGGTCTTTCCGTTCTCATAAATCCGGTTTCCCCATAGAGAAGGGTCGAGCCCCGATCCAGATCCCGTATAATCATATCGTTAATTTCTTCATATCTGCTGCTGACGATTTTTACCTGGGTCTTTGCTTCTCCCATAATCAGCACTTTTTCCAATACCACGGTATACAAAAGCACCAGAAGGATTCCATAAAGAATCTGCGTTCTGTCTGAAAATGACGCCTGGAGCAGCAAAATCAAAACGTCAAACGCATACATGGTAACGGAAACCGGGATTCCAAAAAAACGGCGGATTAATAACGGCGGAATATCCATGCCGCCGGTGGATGCGCCGCAGCGGATTACAATACCAATGCCGATTCCTATCATGCCGCCTCCAAAGATGGCCCCTATAATCATATCTATTCCCGTCTGCGGAAGCTGGGGAATCTTTTGAAGTACTCCCAAAATAAATGGATAATAAAAAGTACTGATAATCGTAGTCATGGCAAACTTTTTTCCTAAAATTACCGCGCCTAACAAAAACATTCCCACATTAAAGAACGATACAAAACCGGTAATCGGAATTCCAAAATAGTTTTGAGCTGCCAGTGCAAGACCTGTGGTTCCTCCCATAATAAATCCGTTAGGAAGGAGAAACATAACCACTCCCAGCGCATAGATTGTGTTGGCTGCCAGAATCAGCGCCACATCCAGGATTAATTTCTTTCGATTCATTACAAAACCTCCCACTCATTCCGCATATTGTAACCCTCTTTTTTCCCCCTGTCAAGCCGCACGGCTGCCAGGAAACCAACATATGCTAAACTATAATCTGAAAATCGGGAGTGCAGTTATGTTAGAAACCTCCATTGTTCTTACCCCGCTCCATTATTGCTATCTAATCGGGGTTATTGTGATTCTGGGTGCCATGATTATGCGGAAAGATACTCCGGCGGTCTGTATTGGATTTCTCTTTCTTCTGGGGTTCACCGGTCTTGGGACCTTTCGCGGCGGAATTCAGACCGTATTTAATTCCATCCTGTATGCAGGCAGAGAATTTATGGAAATCATCGCTACCATTGCTCTGGTTACCGCTCTGTCCAAATGTTTGCAGGAACTGGGAAGCGACTATCTGTTAATGCGCCCCATGTCCCGGATTATGAAAACTCCATCTCTGGCCTGGTGGATACTGGGGATTACCATGCTGACCGTTTCCCTGTTTTTATGGCCATCTCCGTCTGTGGCTCTTGTAGGAGCCATTATGCTTCCCTTTGCCATCCGCACAGGCCTTACTCCATTGGCAGCCGCCATGGCCATGAACCTGTTCGGTCACGGCATTGCCTTAAGCTATGATCTGGTTGTCCAGGGCGCTCCTGCCATCTCTGCTGCAGCAGCCGGGATTTCCACCAGCCAGATTTTAACCGAAGGCCGTCCGGTTTTCTGGGCCATGGGAATTTCTTCCGTTGTCTCTGCCTTTTTGTTAAACCGCAAAACCATGGCCGTCTCATCCATAACTGTAAAAACCAGTCCCAGGGATGCCATTATCACTCCCTCGCCAAAAGGAAAAACGGCTGTTCCGGCAAAGCTTCTGGCCGCTGCCGTTCCTCTGGCATTTTTATCTGACATTATCCTTATGCTGGCGTTTGATCTCCGGGGCGGGGATGCCACCAGCCTGGTATCCGGAACGGCCGTTCTTCTCATGTGCCTGGGATCGGTTCTTGCTTTCAGAACCAGCTGTCTGGAAAAAATCACCGGCTATCTGACAGATGGTTTTCTGTTTGCCATCCGTATTTTTGCGCCGGTCATTGTAATCGGAGGCTTTTTCTTTTTAGGCGGAGAAGGGATTACTTCGATCATGGGCGATTCCTTTTCCGGAGGGATTATGAATGACTGGGCCCTCTGGCTGGCCGCCCACGCCCCCCTAAATAAATATCTGATTGGAGCAATCCAGATGGCTGCCGGAGCCCTGACAGGACTGGACGGTTCCGGCTTTTCCGGCCTTCCATTAACCGGCGCTTTAGCCAGTACCTTTGGTACTGCCGTAGGTGCTTCTGTTCCTGTTCTTGCCGCTCTTGGACAGATAACCGCCATCTTTGTAGGCGGAGGAACTCTGGTTCCCTGGGGTTTGATCCCTGTAGCTGCCATCTGCAACGTAAGTCCATTAGAACTTGCCAGAAAAAACTTTCTTCCGGTTCTGACCGGCTTTTTCTGCGCCTTTCTTACCGCATGTTTTATATTATAATTTTCCAATGGAAAGGAGTCTGTTATGAGTAAAATCGCCGGTTTTTTTCATTCTGATCCGAATGCCTTTTTTGATAAAAGCACCTGTCTTCCTGCCCTGGATTCCATAAATCAGGCCTTTCAGCTGCCTAAATTAAATCCCAGACCAGTTAAATTTCATTCTTTTCTTACCGGACGGTTCGGGCTGATACAGTCATCTATCCCGTCTGTCTCCTCCCTTCCTCTTCCCTTCCAGAAAAAAGACTGCGGCCATACCTTTGGCATTGCCTGGGATGGGGAACTATATAATGCGTCTGAACTAACAGCAGAGTTAACCTCTCTGGGGCATACTCTGGATTACGGAGAAGATGAGGAAATTGTCCTTGCCGCCTATCTGGCATTTGGCCCTTCTTTTGTGAAAAAGCTAAATGGCGCTTTTGCCTTTGCCATAGTGGATACTGCAAAAAACCGCATCCTGTTATACCGGGATCGCGCCGGAACCAGGCCTCTGTTTTATTGTGTAAAAGACGGCACCCTGTTTTTTTCTTCTCAATTAAAAGGGTTATTTGCCTGGGATCACATAAAGCCCATACTGGATCAGAACGGTCTCAACGAAGTCTTCAGTCTGGGGCCTGCAAAAACCAGAGGAAGCGGCGTGTTTCAGGATATTTATGAGGTGCTTCCGGCCAGTTTTCTTTTGTATTCACCGGAAGGGCTTTCTCTTTGCTCTTATTGGGAACTGCAAAGCCACCCTCATGAAGACAGTTACGAAAAAACCATCGAAAAAACTTCCTTCCTCATTCTGGATTCTGTAAAGCGCCAGCTTAACTGCGGTTCTTCTGCCTGCTCCTTTTTATCCGGCGGTGTAGATTCCTCCTTGGTATCTGCCATCTGCGCCAGAGAATTAAAGAAGAAAAACCGGCAGCTCACAACTTTTTCTTTTGATTTTACAGGAAATGACAAAAACTTTCAGGCCAGTGAATTCCAGCCTTCCCAGGATCGTCCTTTTGTGGAAATCATGGCAGATTACCTGCAGTCGGATCACCACTTCCTGGAATGTACCGCAAAATCCCAGTTTGATCTGTTGGAAGCCTCTGTTCTGGCCCATAACCTTCCTGCCATGGCAGATGTAGATTCCTCCCTGCTGTACTTCTGCTCTCAGGTGGCTCCGGATTTTTCAGCCGCCTTAACAGGAGAATGTGCCGATGAAATCTTTGGAGGTTATCCCTGGTTTCACAAGGATGTCTGCCTTTGCAGCCATACGTTCCCATGGACCATGGATTTAAAGGCCCGCCAGGTACTTCTGTCTGATTCTTTTCTGGCAGAACTTCACATGGCAGAATATGTTCAGAAACAATATGAAACCTCTCTCTCCCAGGTTCCCCGTCTGGACGGAGAACGCCCCACCGAAGCCCGCAGAAGAGAAATTTCTTATCTGAATCTGGTATGGTTTATGCAGACTCTTCTGGATCGCATGAACCGAACCAGCGAAGTCTGCGGCCTGACGGCGCGGGTGCCTTTTGCGGATCACCGGATTATGGAATATCTATGGAACGTCCCCTGGGAAATGAAAGCAGGCGGCGGAATCGTCAAAAATCTGCTGCGCCAGGCAGGACGGGGACTGCTGCCAGACGAAGTGCTGTTCCGCAAAAAATCTCCTTACCCCAAAACTTATGACAAAGCCTATGAACAGCTTCTGTCGCAGCGGCTAACTGAAATTCTGGAAGATTCTTCTTCTCCGGTTCTTCCTTTTATCGACCGAAACAAAACCAGACTCTTTTTATCCAGTCCATCGGACTACGGAAAGCCCTGGTATGGCCAGCTGATGGCAGCGCCTCAGATGATGGCATATGTGATTCAAATTAATTTCTGGCTGGCTTACTACAAACCGGAAATCCAGTTTTGATACATTCATCGGGAGGCCTGACTGGAAATCCGGTTTACAGCAGGCCTCTCTTTTGATACACTAAGAGGGAAAATTTTATTAACTCAGAAAGAAGCTGACCAACATGAAACTGAATTACTCCTCAACAAACAGAAGAAAACGGCCTGTAAAAAAAAGAAACGGCAGACAGCGCGCAGGCAGAATCCGGGATTTCCACATGCACATCCCTCTCTCTGCTTTTCCGCTTCTGCTGTTTGCCTTTTTGTTTGCAGTCGGTATTTTATTTGATATTGATTTAACCTCTGTCCTTCCAGCCGAATCTGCGGTTTCCCCGGAAGGAGCAGAAGAAGCTCCTTTCCGCATGACCGTATTAGATGTGGGACAGGGATTATCTGTGTTTATTGAATCCGATGGCCAGACCATGCTGTATGACGGCGGAGATCGAAATGCCTCATCTTTTGTGGTAAGTTATCTGGAACAGGAAGGTTTGGAACAACTGGATTACGTTACCATTTCTCACTATGATGCAGATCATTTAAACGGCATTGTCGGTGTCTTAAACCATTTTCCTGTAACTCAGGTACTGGCGCCAGACTACCGCGCCAAAAGCGCCATTTTCAAATCCTATCAAAACGTACTGGCAGAAAAATCCCTGACACCCATTCATCCGGCTGTCGGAGATACCTTTGAACTGGGACAGGCCTCGTTTACAGTCCTTGGCCCTTCTGTCATTGATCCTGACAGCGGAAATAACAACTCTCTGGCAATTCGGATTACCTATGGAAATACCAGTTTTCTGTTAACCGGAGATGCAGAGCACGAGGAAGAAGAAGACATCTGCCAGTCATGGGGACGGTTTCTGTTAAGCGATGTCTATGTAGCCGGACACCACGGAAGCGGCAGTTCTTCTTCCTGGACCCTGTTGGAAAATGCCATTCCGGAATATACCATTATCAGCTGCGGCCAGGGGAACTCTTACGGCCATCCCCATGATTCCGTCATGGAACGGCTGGAATCGATGGAAATTCCTGTATACCGGACGGACATACAGGGAACCATTACCGTCACCTCTGACGGAGAAAACCTGTTCTGGTCCCAGGAGCCCTGCAATGACTACACTCCTGGCGATTAAGACTTCTGTCCGTATTTTCTCCCTAAACTGCCTGTTTTCCGGATGTCCTCCGGTTTAAACACTCGGAGGATATAAACATAGCTGCCATCAGAATCAGCAGATAAACCGGATACCAGCCAATGGAAATATGCTGGGCAATCAAACCAAATAACGGCGGCATCAGCGTGTTTCCCAGATATGCAAAAGCCATCTGCAGCCCCACTATGGCCTGAGATAACTCCCAGCCGAAATTAATCGGTGTTCCATGCATCAGGCTGGGATACACAGGCGCACAGCCAAGGCCAATGGTAATCAGACCTGTATACGCTGCCCACGGACCGAAAGGCAGCATCACCAGAACAGCTCCAACTGCTCCTGCAGCCTGTCCCAGCCGTATCATCTGTCTGTCATTCAGCCTCATTGCCAGAAAACCGCTTAAAAATCTTCCTGCTGTGATTCCTAAATAAAACAGAGAGGCCCATTTTGCAGCAACCTCTTCTGATAACCCCCGTTCCATTACCAGATAGCTGGATGCCCACAATCCTGCAGTCTGCTCCAGGGCGCAGTAAGAAAAAAATGCAGCCATCTGGGCCTTTACTCCTGGAATGCCAAACAGCTGTTTCGGGGAAAGGGAACCATTTCCCTGGACGGACTTCTGTCCCTCTTCTTCCCGTCTCTTTTCCTTCCACTGAGACAGGGATGCAAATAAAACAGCCGTTAACAGCACCTGAAGCATTCCCACAATCTAATAACCTCTGTTCCAGGAAAATCCTCCGGTCAGGCACAGCCCCATAATATAAGGACCCAGGGAAGCGCCAATTCCCCAGCAGCAGTGGAGCCAGCTCATATGACTTGCTTTAAAATAAAGGGCCGCATAATTATTTAAAGCGGCATCTACTGCCCCTGCTCCTAATCCGTAAGGAACTGCCAGGATACACAGAACTCCAAAAGAAGGGGCTGCGGAAAATCCCAGAAGGGCTGCGGCTGTCAATGCAACACTGCAGGCCGTTACCCGACCGGTTCCAAATTTTCTGCTTAATCTGTCGCTTAAAAGACTGGAAACAATCGTTCCAATGGAAATAATCATGGAAATAACGCCCGCATAGGAAAGGGGTACCCCCAGTTTCCCATGCATATCCGGCCAGGCTGAGCCCAGCATTGCATCGGGAAGCCCCAGACTGATAAACGCCATGTAAATAATTGCCAGTAAAAACATTTTCTTTCACCTGTCCTGTTATCATATCATTCTTCATCCGTTCTACTATACCGTCCCTTTTGCAGAATGTCCAGCATAAATTTGGATTTTGCAGTATCGCATCCCTCCGGATATAAAAATTTCTTGACCATTCTTTGAAAGCCCTATAGAATATAACATAGTATCTATTTGAAACAATCATAAAAAGAAAAGAGGGTGTTTTCATGTATATTACTTGTTTGGATTTAGAAGGCGTATTAGTTCCTGAGATTTGGATTGCCTTTGCCGAGGCCAGCGGGATTCCGGAGTTAAAAAGGACTACCAGAGACGAACCAGACTACGATAAACTGATGACCTGGCGGCTGAGTATCTTAAAGGAACACGGTTTGGGCATCCAGGAAATCCAGAAGGTAATTGCCTCCATTGATCCTCTTCCAGGCGCTAAAGAATTTTTAGATGAACTGCGCTCCTTCTCTCAAGTTATCATTATCAGCGATACCTTTACTCAGTTTGCTGCGCCTTTAATGGAAAAACTGGGACGCCCTACTATTTTCTGCAACTCGTTAAATATTGCTGAAAATGGAACCATTACCGGATACCAGATGCGGATTGAACATTCCAAATTAAGTACCGTAAAGGCTCTCCAGTCCATTGGCTTTGAAACCATTGCCGCTGGAGACAGCTACAACGATTTGGATATGATAAGAGCAGGAAAAGCCGGATTTTTATTCCGCTCTACCGATAAAATTAAAGCGGATAATCCAGACCTTCCTGCCTTTGAGACTTTTGAAGAGTTAATGAGTGGAATCCGGGCTGCTATGAACTAGCAGCCCCTCCTCACTCAAAATACTGATTTGCTCCAAATTTTTTATAAAATTTTATCTAATGAATACTCCAAGCTGCAAAAAATCCTCCGCGAACCGCTTCTCCAATCTGCCCAACATTGATGCAATCTCCTACTACTGCAGTAGTAGGGTATTTTCTGCAGATTTCATCAATACTCTTATTATTTGGTTTCATACCAAAAGCAGCAATTACCGTATCGGCAGAAATAGTTATAATGCCATTTGAATTTTCTACAACAACTCCTTCTTTTGTAATCTCCAGGATTTTCGAAGAAGTTTGCTGCTTAACATGATTATCGCGAAGACGGAACAACAGCGGATTGCGATTGTCCAATATGGCTGTCGGACAAAGTTCATCCATCATTTCTACGATTGTAACATCTTTTCCTTCCATTGCAAGTTCCAACGCACACTCACAGCCGCTTACGCCTCCGCCAGCTACGACAATTTTGTCGCCTTTTATTAATTCAGGATGAAGATGGGCCTGACATACCTCTATTACATTTTCGCCTTCAATTCCATTAATACAAGGAATATGGGGAACTGCTCCAAGTGCAAGAATAATACGGTCAAATGCTTCCAATTCTGTTGAATCTGGAGTTATTTCTTTCTTTAATACCACACAAACTCCTGCTTTTTCTATTTGTCTTTTCTCATATTCGATAAATTCTTTTAAATGCTTTTTGAAAGAAGGTTTCGACGCTGCGATTAACTGTCCTCCTAGTTCATTTGATTTTTCAAACAGCGTAACTCTATGTCCCTGTGCAGCTGCCACACGGGCCGCTTCAAGTCCACCAGGACCTCCGCCAACTACTGCAATGTTTTTCGGATTCTGGGTTAAGGTAAGAGGATACTCTTTTTCATGTACTGCCTGCGCATTTATTGCACAGCTAATTGCCCTGTTTTGATATAATCTTCCAACACAAATCTGATTACAGAACAGGCAGGGTCTAACATCCTCTTCTTTTCCTTCAAGAATTTTGTTTGGCATATCTGGATCAGCAATTAAAGGACGGCCAAACATTGCAAAATCGATTTTCCCCTCTGCAATTGCTGCTTCCGCTGATGCGGGAGTATGGGTTCCAGAATTCAGCACGATTACATCACACGCTTCTTTTATCTTTCCTGCATAATCTGCCATACTGGAATCTCCTTGATAAATAGAAGGACATACCCATTGCTTGTCTTCATAGGCTCCAACATCAATATCAAACGCATCGACTCCTAGATTTTTCATATAATTTACTACTTCAATAGATTCTTCCAGTGTGCGTCCTCCAGCAAAATCATGACAAGCTGCAACGCGCATTAATATTGGCATATCCGGCCCAACCTGGGAACGGATTCCTTCATATATTTCCTTAACAATACGCATCCTGTTTTCAAAAGATCCACCATACTCATCGGTTCTTTTGTTCCAGATTGGCGTAATAAACTGATCCAGAATATAACCTGCATGAGCATGAATCTCAACTGCATCTGCTTCTGCCAATTTTGCACGTGCTGCCGCGCGAGTAAAACACCCTACTATATCATGGATTTCATCTACTGTAAATGCGCGGCATAAGCGATCTGGAAAATAAAAAGAAGGGACTTCCGATGCTGATACCATCTGATCATTTGAAAATGGAAATGCATTTCGTCCAAGCCCACATCCAAGCTGGATACAGCATTTTGCACCTTCAGCATGGATAGCTTCCACTAAGGTTGACCATCCTTTCATCTGCTCATCTGTATCCGCCGTTGTAATATAATTAATCCATGGATCTGTCTTATTTGTCACATACTGAACCTCGGTTATAACCATTCCAACACCGCCACGGGCTCTTGCTCTGAAATACTCCAGCTGATTGGAAGACACAGAGCCATCATGGTTTTCCGAAAATGTTCCCATTGGACTCATTACAATTCGATTTTTTAATGATAATTTTCCAATTTTTCCATAAGAATAAAGATTTGGATAATTTTTTGACATCTCCATCATTCCTTTCATAAACATTAAATTTTCGCTGTTTTCACAAAAAGCACTATCTTAATATCGAGCGCTCAAATAAGATTTCTTTTTGTATGCTTTCATGTTATACTTAAGTATAATCTTATTTTTTAAATTTGTCGTTATTTTTTTGATAATCTATAAATGCTTAACATGTGCATTTTGCACATATACATGGAGGTACATAATGGAAGAAAAAAACGATGAATTATTCTTATTACTCTCAGAAGACGAGCGTTCTGAATTTCTTAGAAGAAAAAACATTCTTGTAGATTTATTATTACGAAAGCAATCTCTCTCTGAGATAATTTATCATGCTGGTTTAATACTGAAATGTCCTATTATTCTAACCACCAACACCTACCGGGTTCTTGCTCTTGATGATCAGGGATACGAAATTAATGATCCTGTATGGCAGTCAGCAAAAGCAACTGGCTATTGCACTGCTGACTGCATTGCGCTTTTTGAATCAGAGGGTATTACGCATCAGGTATTATCTCAAAATAGTGCTTTTATTTTAGATTACGGCCTTGCACAAACCATTCCTCGAATCCTCAATAAAATATTGGTATTTGGCAAAACAGGCGCCTATATTGGTATTTTTCAAACAAAACGTCCGTTTGAAAACATTGATCTTGCTACAACTAACTTATTGTGTGAAATTTTGTCCATTGTATTGGAAAGAGACAATCACTTTTTGTCTATTGAAAATGAAGTAAAAGAAAGCATTCTGTCAGATTTGCTTGAAAATAATATAAAATCCATCAATATTTTAAACGATAGGCTTCGTTCTTCGTCTTGGCATATAAAACCTATTTTTCAATGTATTCTTATTACTCCTTGTCACAGTGCCAGAAAAATTGATAATATAGATTATCTTGCCAGAATTCTGAAAGGCCGGGTTCCTGACTCTCAAATTCTTTCAGTTTCAGAAGGGCTGATGATGTTAACAAACTTCCAAACTACCGGATATCTCTATCAATACGAAAGTTTTTTCAAAAATACTGCGGAGACATATAACTTATTTTTTAATATCAGCAGTGAATTTCACTCTCTTATGTCTTTAAAAATATATTATGAATCCTGTATTCTTGTCCATGAAACAGCAAAAAGGCAAAAACTAACCAGCCGCATTACTTATTTTGATAACATTATCTTTCAGGCTTTATCTGAAAAACTTGGTTCAGACGGTCGAAAAATATTTTCTCAATCTAAATTCAAAAAATTATCAGACTATGATCGGTTTAACGGTTCTGATTATTGTCATACTTTAACTACCTATATTGAATGCGGATGCAGTGCCACTGCCGCTGCCTCACTTCTCTATATCCATAGAAATACTATGACTAAAAGGCTTAATCGTATCTCTGAAATTTGTGATATTAATCTTTCTGATGGACAAGAATTAATTCATTTTTATCTGACCGGAACATTTATCTGATTTCTGCACATTACTTTTAGTACCGCCTCGTACCTGCCGGAATCCAATCATCTTTCTCTCCGGTAGGTTGCGATGGGGTCAAAAAAAGGACATTCCCCTAAAATTTCTTTTAGAAAAATGTCCTGTTAATCAAACTATTTACTTGAACTAACTTCTTTAACTAATACGAATTTCATTTAAAATCGCTTATTAAAACCCATTAAGCCACTTTTAATTGTCATACTTCTGTCGTATTCTGCTCAAAAGTACGCTTTTTCGCTAAGTTTTAATACAGTTTCGCACCTGCCGGAATCCGATCGCTTACCATCAGCACATTCAGGCCTTCTCTGCCTTCTTCCAGGTGGGTTGCGGAAATAATCATACCGCAGGAATCAATTCCCATCATCTTTCTTGGCGGCAGATTTACGATTGCAATTAAGGTCTTGCCAATCAGTTCCTCCGGCTCGTAGTAATCGTGGATACCGCTTAAGATCACACGATCTGTACCGCTTCCATCATCTAATACGAACTTTAAGAGTTTCTTGCTCTTTGGTACTGCCTCACATTCCTTTACTTTTACAGCACGGAAATCAGACTTGGAGAAGGTGTCAAAATCCACCATATCTTCAAATAATGGCTCTACTTCTACCTTGGAGAAATCAATCGGCTCTGCTGGAACTGCAGGCATTTCTTCCAGTTTCTGGGTTAAAATCTGTTCTGCCTGTCCGAAAGCAGCGTCCAGAGAAACTGCCTTTTCAGCCTTACCTTCGCTCTTCTTCGCATCCAGACTCTTCATTGTCGGGATATCCTATCAATTTAATTTAATAAGACTTATTTCCCTTTATTAAGCCACTTTCAATGCTTATTTCCCTTGAAAAATGATGTCCTATCATTGATTAAAACTTACAAATTTGTCGTACCTTTGTCGTACTCTCGACACTTTGTCGTACCTTTCAATCAATTCCAACGAGGACTCTTCCCTGATTTAAAATAAATCTAAGTTGTTTGATAAATTCTTCATTGCTTCCTGCTGTGTTTCTCTTGAAACCTCCGCATATATATCCATTGTAGTCTCGATATTTGCGTGCCCCATGATGGACTGAATTACTTTTAAGTTTGTTTCATTCTCGCAAAATCTCGAACAAAAGGTATGTCTCAAGTGATGGCAAGAAAAATGCGGTATCAATACCGGTTCCCGATGTTCTCTCGTTGCCATTACTAATTCTTCTGCATTATACGATTCGTAAATACGCTTAATTGCCCGATTGATTGCCTGCGGATTATGTACATTTCCAAAACGATTCGTAAAAACAAAACCTTTCATTCCATCGACCTCAGTTTCATTGAAACCACTTTCCAGCTGTCTTTCTCGCTCTTCTAAAAGTGCCTCGTATACAACATCCATCATTGGGATTTTGCGTTTGCCTGCCTCTGTTTTGGGGCTAGATACTCCGAACGAGCATATAGGATGACCATTAAATTCTCGACTGTAATAGACTAAACTATGGTTGATATCAATCATCCTATTGTCAAAATCCAAATCCTCCCACCGTATTCCAATCGCTTCACCGATCCGGCAACCTGTTCCCAATAAAAATTTGAACAAGGGGGTCCAATGACTATACTCTGGTTTTTTCTGCATATAATCCACAAAAGCCCGCTGCTGTTCCAATGTTAAGGCATGCCTAATACCTTTATTTTTTCCTGATGTTTTCTTTACCTGTGCCATAACTCCCTCGCTTGGATTCATCCTAATTATATTGTCTCTAACCGCTAATTGAAAAGTAGGACGAAGAACCGTGTGGATATTGTCCAATGTGTTGATTTGTATTTTCTCTTCTCTTAAAAGGCGTTGATAAAACTGTAGCACATCAGAATATTTTACATCTGCAATCTTCTTTTTCCCAAATTTTTCTCGTACAAAATGGTCATACATATATTTATAGTTTTGTCGAGTTGTTTCTCTTAGTTCCGGTTTCAGAGCAAGATATCTATCAAAAACAAAGTTGATTGTTGCAGTCCCTGCAACATATGTATCTAACCCATCTAACTGGTCCTTTTTCAACTGTTCTTCACGAGCTCGCAAAACCATAATATCTTTGGCATATATGCTTCTACGTCTCCCCTCGGGATCAATATAGGTATATACATATTTCCCATCACATTTTCGCTGTGTTTCGCCTTTCCATAATACTCGTCCTTTGTTGTCTTTTCTTGATTTCGCCATCTCTGCTCCTTTCAAAAGGAAAGAGATTTCGTACTAACCGCTTATCGGATCTTCCATCGCATATTGCAAATCAATCCCTTTTTGCAGCACTTGTGTTATGGTCATATCATGTTGGGATGCATATTTTTTCAGCTTTACCGCTTCTGCCTCCGTCAACTTTAAACCAACTACTACTCTTTTGGGATGATCTGACTTCGGACGTCCTGTCTTCGCCAAAACAATACACCTCCGTTCATACACCCCTATTATACTTTTAGTTAAACCAAAAGTCAATATTTAGTACGTAAATCTTTCCTACGTGATTTTATCTTACTCGAAATGACTCCAAATACCGATCCAACCAATCTAAATCAACCAATACCAACCTGTCTATTTTTAGGATAGCACCTGCATCTTTTGCAAGACTCTGAAACTTATTCAGCCCCATGCTATACATCTCCGCACCTTCTTTATATCGTACTAATCTTTTTTTCTGCTTTGCTTGCTGATTGATTTGCTGCATCTTAATACCTCCTCAAACTGTATACATTATGTATACCATAATTTGATTTCAAATGCAAATTTGTATTTTTATCTGTTAATTATGTTAATTGTCCCTAAATTTTTTGTTGATTTTCGTTATGTATAGCATTGCTATTTTTTCCCTGCTAAACAAGCAAAATATTTTGCATTTTTGAAAAACATTTTCTCTTATTTTCTGTTATTTTGTTTTATTATTTCTAATATTAAATTATAAAATTTTTATAAATTTTTAAATATCA
>URUX01000050.1 GCA_900551135.1 uncultured Clostridium sp. | reverse complement strand
ATTCATCATATTGTCAATAATGACCGGGAACTGCCAAATCTTTTTGTTGAAGTCCACAAGAACGGATGGCGTTATGATTACGGCAACTCCGTAATCGTCGATTAACAAGACAATTATCTAATTTTTGATACCTTTCCTAAGAAGCCAAGAAATAAAAAATCTTGGCTTCTTTCATTTCCGGGAATCATAATCCGGTTTCTCTTTGCATAGATTATAAATAGGTTAATGAAACTAAAGGAGAGACAAGGTATGAATGAGATACACTATTTAATATCCGACGCATCAAAAAAGGTAGATGTAGAGGCACATGTACTTCGTTATTGGGAAGAGGAACTAAAGCTTGATATTCCCAGAAATGAGATGGGACATCGTTATTATACAGAACTGCATATCCGGCTGCTGAAGCAGGTAAAGGTTTTAAAAGAAAAGGGATACCAGTTAAAAGCAATTAAAAGTGCACTGGATAGAATAATGGAGTCAGGAGATGGCTTAATGATATCGGATGAGGTATTGGAGGAAGATATGGAAAAGGCATTAAAGGAATGTGCAGCAGTTTCAGAACATGGGGCAGGCACAGCCAGTGGTACATCCGGGACAGGCGCTTTGGAAGGCCGGGGTCCTTTAAGCGGCGGCGTAGTCTCCAGACAGCATGGCAAAGATGGAAAGGAGGAAACGATGCCAGTGGTTGGGATGACTGCGGAAGAAAAGATGGAGCAGTTTCAGGAGATTATGAACTTCATTATTGGACGGGCATTAGATGCCAATAATGAAAAACTAAGCCAGGACATCAGCCATATGGTAAATGAAAAGGTAACAGAGGAAATGGAGTATTTATTCCGGGTATCAGATGAAAAGGAGGAGGAGCGTTTTAAGCAATTAGACGAGATTATTCGTTCTTATCAAAAGGACAATCGAGGCCGCGCTGAAGCAGCGGCGGCCAAAATTCCCTTTTTTAAGAAAAAGCACTTTGGAAAAAAGAAAGTAGCACAGGTATAAGGGAAGATTATTGGCGGCACGACTGCACAAAGGCCTGAAAAATAGCAAGAGCTTCCCTGTGAGTGGAAAACAGATATTCCGGATGCCACTGAACTGCCAGCAGGAAGGGGTAATCAGTCATTTCCACTGCTTCAATCAGCCCGTCTGAAGAACAGGCGCAGGCAGAAAGGGAGGGAGCCAGTTTGTGAATTGCCTGGTGGTGAAGGGAATTAACCTGAAACTGTGGGCTGTCGAATTGGGAAGCCCCGGTAATTTTAGCCAGCAGCGAGTCTTGTTCTACTTTTACATAGTGGGAAGGCACTTCTGGAGAGAAGGGCTGGCTATGGGCAATTGCAGATTTACTGGCAGAAAACAGGGTACTTAAATCCTGATAAAGAGTTCCGCCTAGTCCAACGTTAATGAGTTGGGCGCCGCGGCAGACTCCTAGAATCGGTTTTTTCAGTTCTATAGCAGAAGAAAGGAGGGATAATTCCAGCTGATCCCTGGCTGTGGAGGCCTGACCGCATTGCGCAAGCGTTTCTTCTCCAAACAAAAATGGATGGACATCAGGACCGCCTGTAAACAGGACGCCCTGGCAGATGGAAAGAAGCTGTTTAATATCTTCACTGGAAACTCCAAGAGGGAGAACAAAGCAGGCTGCACCTGCTGCTTCTAAGGCTCTGACATAAGTAGGAAACACGAACATCTGTCCGTTTTCCAGATTGTGGGAAGGGGTGAGAGCAATAACTGGTTTTTTCATAATGAAAGAGACTCCTTAATGTCACAAGTTTAAATGAAAGACGGAATAACTGAGAAAAGCTGCTAATGGCAGGTTTTTCGGATGTCGGGCAACAAAAATGCCTCTTCCAGTGGAAGAGGCATTATGTATGCGAGTATGTCAATTAGCCCTCGATAGAGCCAGTAGGACATGTAGCTGCACAAGTACCGCAATCGATGCAGGTATCAGCGTCGATAACGTATTTTCCGTCGCCCTCAGAAATAGCGCCTACAGGACATTCGCTAGCGCATGCGCCGCAGCTTACGCAGCCGTCGTTAATTACATATGCCATGGTAATTACCTCCTTATAAAATAAAAGTACTTTTGTCTTTTTATTCTAAACCATTTCCATAGAATATTCAAGTGAAAAATGGGAACAGATTGTTTAATTTTAAAAGCATTCCGGTAAATGAAGAAACCGTTAGCTGTTAGCCTCGGAAAGCCGTTGTTTGCGGATACCATTTAAAATGATTTTTCTGGCCCAGACAGCTTTTTCTTTTGGCAGAGGCGGGGTATCTTCCAACGCATAAGGAATACCAAGCTGGTGGTATTTGGATTTCCCCATGTTGTGGTAAGGGAGCACATCCAGAGCCTTTACGTTGTGGAGGGTGCCGATAAATTCGCCAAGGCGTTCCAAATCTGCCTCATCATCTGATAATCCGGGGACAACTACATGGCGAATCCAGACAGGAATGGAATGTTGATCCAGATAACGGGCGAATGCCAGAACCGGTTCCTGGGGCTGTTTGCAGATTTCCAGATGTTTTTCCGGATCAATGTGTTTGATGTCCAGCATAACCAGATCCGTTACAGCCATCAAACGATCGAATTTCTGCAAAATATCCGGATTATCTGGCCGGAATGTGATGCCGGAAGTGTCCAGGCAGGTATGAATGTTTTGTTTATGGGCTTTTTCAAACAGTTCGATAACAAAGTCGATCTGAACCAGGGGTTCCCCTCCGGTGACCGTAAGGCCGCCCTGGGTGTAAAAGTGTTTGGTTTTCTCATATTCTTCCAAAATTTCATCTGCACTCATATCTGTGCCGCCGCCGACAGCCCAGGTATCCGGGTTATGACAGTACTGGCAGCGCATAGGACAGCCTTTTAAGAATACGACAAAGCGGACACCAGGACCATCTACGGTGCCAAAGCTTTCAATAGAATGAACGTGAGCGAACATAGAACCCTCCTAAATGATGTCAGTTGAAACGGTATGAAAACAAACAGGGCGCTGCATCTGCAGCGCCCCTGTGATTTAGCGTCTGCAAGTATCAAACCATATTAGACGCAAATTTTTTAGATTTCCTCATGGAAAGTTCTGGAAATAACCTCATCCTGCTGAGCCTTGGTCAGTTTGTTAAAGTTTACAGCATAACCAGAAACACGAACGGTAAGCTGAGGATATTTCTCTGGATGAGCCTGCGCATCTAACAGAGTCTCTTTCGTGAATACATTTACATTTAAGTGGTGGCCGCCTTCAGAAGCATAGCCATCTAACATGGAAACCAGGTTATCAATCTGAGATTCGCTTGCGTGTGTCATAGTGAAATCCTCCTTAATTTTTAATCTTCGTCCCTGTCCATTCCTTCAAAAAGGGTGGGAACTTTGCAGGCCATATCGCCGTCTGCGCAGTCCAGGGAGTTCATAGTTGTCATCTGTACAGAAGCTGTGTCTGTGTGGACACTGCCGTCATTTGCTACTCGGACATTCATGTGTCCGCCGCCTTCAGACATAAAACCGTCAATCATGGCGATTAACTCATCAACGTTTTTATTTTCCATAGAAACCTCCTGTTCAGAATAGGGGTCAATACGATTATTCTTCGTCCAGACCTAAATCCAGTTCTACATCTAAATCGCCGGCGAATACCTGGTCATCTTTACCAAGAGCGCCTGGGATGATGGAGAAGGTGTTGGAAATACCGTCCTGAGCATCCTTAAATGGAAGCTTTGCAACGGAAGCCAGAGAAGCAACAGCGCCATGGCTGTCTCTGCGGTGCATTGGGTTGGCTCCAGGTGCAAATGCCTCGCCAGCCTTTCTTCCGTCAGGAGTAGATCCGGTATTCTTACCATATACTACGTTAGAGGTAATTGTCAAGATGGAAGTTGTAGGAATACCACCGCGGTAGGTATGATTTCCCTTTACGTAATTCATAAAAGTATGAACTAAATCGCTGGCAATTTCATCAACGCGGTCGTCGTTATTGCCGTATTTCGGGAAGTCGCCTTCTACTTCGTAATCTACAACAATGCCGTTTTCATCACGGATAGTCTTAACTTTTGCATATTTAATTGCGGATAAAGAGTCAGCCACAACAGATAATCCGGCAATACCAGTAGCAAACCATCTGGTAACTTTCTTATCGTGAAGAGCCATCTGGATACGCTCATAGCAGTAGCGGTCATGGTTGTAGTGAATGATATTCAATGCATTTACATAAACACGAGCCAGCCACTTCATCATATCCTTGTATTTATCCATAACTTCATCGTAATCCAGATACTCAGAAGTAATTGGGCGATACTTAGGACCAACCTGTTTTTTCGTAATTTCATCGATACCGCCGTTGATTGCGTATAATAAGCATTTCGCAAGGTTTGCGCGGGCACCGAAGAACTGCATTTCTTTACCAACTCTCATGGAAGATACGCAGCATGCGATTGCATAGTCATCGCCATGAGTTACTCTCATCAGGTCGTCATTCTCATACTGGATGGAAGAAGACTCGATAGAGGTCTTTGCGCAGAAACGCTTAAAGTTCATAGGCAGCTTGGTAGACCAGAGAACGGTTAAGTTTGGCTCTGGAGCAGTACCTAAGTTCTGCAGGGTGTGCAGATAACGGAAGGACATCTTGGTAACCATGTGGCGTCCGTCAATGCCTACACCGCCAATAGACTCGGTAACCCAGGTTGGGTCGCCGGAGAATAATTCATTGTATTCAGGAGTACGTGCAAATTTTACAAGACGCAGCTTCATAATGAAGTGGTCAACAAATTCCTGAATCTGTTCTTCTGTATATTTTCCAGCCTTTAAGTCGCGTTCTGCATAAATGTCAATGAAAGTGGAAGTACGTCCTAAGGACATTGCAGCGCCGTTCTGCTCTTTAACAGCAGCCAGGTAGCCGAAGTACAGCCACTGGATTGCTTCTTTTACGTCGGTAGCTGGTTTGGAAATGTCGTATCCGTAAATTCTGCCCAGTTCTTTTAATTCTTCCAGAGCGCGAATCTGCTCGGATAATTCCTCACGTTCTCTGATTACGTCAGAGTACATAATGGTACGGGTAGTATTTTTCTGCTCCGTTTTGTCTTCGATCAGGCGGTCAACACCGTACAGGGCAACTCTGCGGTAGTCGCCGATGATACGTCCACGGCCATATGCATCTGGAAGGCCAGTAATGATGTGGCTGGAACGGCAGGCACGCATTTCAGGAGTATAAGCATCAAATACACCGGCATTGTGAGTTTTTCTGTGTTTGGTGAAGAACTCAACGATTTCCGGATCAACCTCATAACCATTATCCTGGCAGGCTTTTACTGCCATTCGGATACCGCCGTAAGGCTGAAGAGAACGTTTGAAAGGCTTGTCTGTCTGGAAGCCTACAATAGTTTCTTTATCTTTGTTTAAATATCCTGGACCATGGGAGGTGATGGTTGAGATAATCTTAGTATCCATATCCAGCACGCCGCCGGCTTTTCTTTCCTGCTCAGTAAGATCCATAACCTGTGCCCATAAATCCTGGGTATTCTGGGTTGGTCCGGCTAAAAAGGAGTCATCGCCGTCATAAGGTGTGTAGTTTTTCTGAATGAAGTCGCGAACATTAATTTCTTTCTCCCAAACGCCTGGGTGAAAGCTATTCCATTCTGGTCTCATAGTTTCCTCCTATTAAAATCCTTTGAAAGTTTGTTATTAGTTTACGCCGATATTTTATAAAAATACTGTATACATGTCAAGATGATATGGAAAAGTTTTGTGTTTTAAATAAGAAACAAAAATAGCGAGATGCCAAAGATTGCTCCTTGCCAAATGCTTATAAAGGTGTTATATTGTACGTAGCACACCATAAGGAGGAAAAATTTTATGTTAATTAATAAAGATATGTTAATCGGCGAACTGATTCAGGTAGACGACTGCATCGCTCCAATTTTAATGAGAGCTGGTATGCATTGCTTAGGATGCCCATCTTCTCAGGGTGAGTCTTTAGAGGAAGCCTGCATGGTTCATGGTATTAACTGTGATGCACTGGTAGCAGGGATTAATGAAATTCTGGCAACCAGAGGCTAGATAATATAAGGTTTAGAAGTGTGAGGCTGTAAAAAGCCACCTAAAGAAAAATCAAGTAAAAATATGGAAATAGCCCAGCAGGTCACCAACTAGTGCCCACTGGGCTATTTTTATGAGACTTTTTTAGCAGCCCTGTTTTTTAACCGGCGGATTTGGATATTGCCGAAAGAGTTGTTCAGATTTAAAGCCCAGCCAGTATCTGGAGAGCATTATCCTGAATCAGCACTTCATAATGTTCTGCATAGTAGGATTCTGTAGCATAATCATGGCGGATTTTCGCCCCATATTCTGCCATGGTATTGCAGATACGGTTAAAATCAGCAGAATCCACTGGCTTTTTCAGCACCAGAAAATAAGGCCCCTCTTCCGGTTTTTTATAAAGTGTGCTTTCGCCGGAAAATTGTCCTCCTACGGCTCTGGCAGCCTCGCTGATCAGATCCAGCTTCGGGAATGTGAAAATACGGAAAGTCTGGGTGGGATCCGCAGCGTCCTCTTTTTTTGAAGTATCAGACAAAGATGTCTGGGCTGGATTCAGGCCCTGAAGCAAATCTAAAATGTCATCAGCACCTTCTAACAACTCGGAAGTAAGGTTGTTAAACAGAGAGTCGGTGTCTTCTTTAGAAGGAGAAAATTTAGAGAACCGGGTATCCAATTCTTCCGGGTCCTCCACTTTGGTAATCACCAGCATAACACTTTCATCAGAAAGTGGGATAGCCTCCACCATAAGAGGAATATCCTCAGCTTCAAAGCCGACTTCATTAGAGGCTTTCTGAATCATTTCACGAAATAGTTTTCTGGCCTTTTCACTTCCGTATGCCAGTTCACCTAAATTTACATTGCGTACGCTTAAATCAAAGCTGGTAAGGGTACAGCGAATCTGGTTTTCATTAATACGTTCTATTTTCATGGAAAATCACTTCCTATCTCAACTGATTAAAACTGCGGCCAGGTAATTTGCCGCAAATATTGCATCTTTACTATAACTATACTATATTTTATCATAAAATATCAATTACTATGTGAAGAAAATTAAAAAAATATCTGCAAAGCATCTGCCGGGCGCATGTGGAAAACTTTCAAAAGTCTAAAAAAGTCTATTACATTGAACTATAGAGGAACCTATATTATAATGAGGTTCAGAGATGACATCAGAAAAGGAGGTGGACATTCAGGACACGATTCTGTTTGGAAAATACCGTATATGCCGTGTTATTGGGAAAGGACGGACGGGTACGGTTTATCTTGCGCTGCATGAAGGCCTGGGAGAATATCGGGCGATTAAGAAAGTATCAAAGACAGATACCGATTACAACCAGTTTTTGCAGGAAGCGCTGATTATGAAGGATCTTCACCATCCGTCCATTCCTGTAATATATGATATTGAGGAAACGAACACTCATTGTTATCTTATCGAAGAATTTCTTGAAGGAGAATCTTTAAATACTCTGATATCACGTCAGAGTAATCTCACCAGGAGCATGGTGATCCGCTATGGGATACAGATATGCAGCCTGGTACAATACCTGCATTCTGCAGGAAGAGACCCCATTTTGTACTTGGATTTACAGCCGAAGAATCTTTTATTATGCCGCGGCATCATCAAGCTGGTAGATTTTGGAAGCGCAAACTACCTGACGCAGGCAAGTACCGCCAAAATCCGCTGCGGAACGCCAGGATGTGCAGCTCCGGAACAGTACACAGGAGAGCCTTTAGACGAGCGAACAGACATATATGCCATTGGTGTGCTTTTATACTATCTGGCGACCGGACAATTACCGGAGAACACAGAACAGGCATCTTTAGCAGATTGGGATATGACGCTGGGACGGGAACTGGGGAAAGTGGTGCGCAGCTGTTTGGGCAGCAGAGACAAAAGGCCGGCAACGGCTCTGGAAGTAAAGCTGAGACTGGAATCTTTGTCAGAGACAGAAGCGTGGTTCACTCAAGAAAATTTTGATGTCTCTCGAATTGTGTCTATTGTCGGAAGCGTTTCCGGTATAGGAGTAACGCATCTGGCATTAGGATTGTCATCTTGCCTCTGGAAGTGGGGAATCCCCAATCTTTATGAAGAACGCAATCAGTCAGGGCATGGAATCCTTTTGGCAGAACAGGCTGGTGCAGAGCCGGATAGCTGCGGAATCTGCCATGCAGAACCGTGGAAGCTGCTCCCTCAATACGGACCCCAGGTCCGATTGAAGGATGCCGGATTTTTTCCGGTGTATATCCGGGATTATGGTACGGACTGCAAAACGGCAGCCCGCGATCATGAAACGGCAGACTTTCGCTACAAATCCCTTCTGTGTGTATGCGGAGGAAAGGGGTATAACCGACTGGAAAACAGCCGTATGACAAAGGAATTGGGGATATCCGGTTCGGTTCTTATTTTTAACTTTCTGGAACAGGGCGTTTTCCCATGCTGTGTGCAGGAGGGGATGGAATATCAGATGATTTCTATGCCCTATTTTCCAAACGCTTCAGAGCCGGGGAAAGAGGCAGAAAAGTTCTACAGAGGCTTGTGGGCCAGACTGACACAGACGGAAGGAGCTGATAGGAAAACTATATTATTAAAAATAAAAGATTTATGGAAAAAGAAACCATAGGAATTCTGGGAGCAGGGGCAGGAACCGGGGCAACCCATCTGACTCTCCTGCTGGCTAATTACCTGACTGGCGTGAAACACAGAAAAACGGCTGTCTTAGAGTGGAACAGCCATGGAGATTTTGACAGGTTTGGTATTCAATGTTTAGGACTCAAACAGCCGAAAGACAGATATGTGATTTTAGGAGTCAGTTATTTTCCGAGAGCAGACGATGAAACGCTGATTCAGTGTATGTGCGGAGACTGTCAGGTGATTTTGCTGGACTGCGGCAGGGAGGAAGAAGGGAGACGAGCGGATTTGATCCGCTGTAATAAAAAGCTGGTTATCGGATCGTTTAGCGAATGGCAGTCAGAAACATATATGGCTCTGCTAAAAGAAAGAAAACAGCCTAAAGAGGGATGGCACTATTTTTGCGCATTTGGCAGCGAAGAAGCCAGAACGATAGCGGAAAAATATATAAATGTCCCAATAGAACGGGTTCCCTGCATACCGGATGCTTATGGGGTGACAAAAGAAACAATCAGCCTGTTTGGGCGGCTGTTTCGGTAAAGTAAGGACTGGGGGATTCGGATAATATGTCACAAAAAGCTGTAAAAACTCCTTGATGGTCCTTATTTTACCGGCAGCTATATAAGGAAAGACAGGGCAAGGAGGATAAAGGGGTATTATGGGGGATAATAGGGAAAATGAGAAAACACATCAGCAGCAGCGGTATTTGGACGGGCTGAGGCGTTACCATAATAAAGGAATTCCTATTTATATTGATGGGAAATTAAGTACAGAAACAGAGTGGTGTAAGATTTTTGAAACCAGAGAGGACGGAGGTTTTTATATGGGAGATTATGTAGGCGCGGAAGAAGGATGTTTAAAGGAAATACGATTTGATCGGATCTATCTGGGAAAGTAGAATATGACAATTCGGGAGGGAAACGTCAGCGATGCCGCCTCAGCCAGTTTGGGAAGCTGACGGGAGGGACATGTAATGAAAATTTAATTAGGATTGGATGATAAGGTGTGATATAATAATACTACTATAGTGTGTTGGAGGATGCTGGGATGATGAAGAGACTTTTACCCATGTTTATTGCAATTGGATTAATTATATTAATCGTTGCCGGCTATATGGGAGTTCAGGTAATAGGAAGATATACTCCTTCTGATGAATGGATGGAAGCTTCTGATTTCTTTGAGGTTGATGGGGATTCTGTGGCATTGATACTGAACGAAGAACAGTCGGACACTGTAGGACTGTATATGAATGAAACCACCTATCTTCCTCTGGAATGGGTAAATGAGAATTTAAATAAACGTTTTTACTGGGATAATGAAGAAAAAATTTTATCCTATGCCCTTCCAAATGAAGTACGTTATGCAGACAGTACTGCTATGGGGGAAGATGGCATGCCGCTTCTCTGGGTAACGGATGAGGAGGCATATGTATCTCTTAATCTGGTTTCTGCATATACGGATATCGCTTTGGATGCATTTGACAGCGGGGAGACAAAACGTCTGTTTATTAATAATCTCTGGACTGCCGAAAACTGGGCTGCAGTGAAGAAAGACAGTATGATTAGAGAAAAAGGCGGCATTAAGAGTCCGATCATTACGCAGGCAAAAGCGGGCAGCCAGGTAAAAGTGTTAGAACAAATGGATAAATGGACAAAGGTCCGTACTCAGGACGGCTTTATCGGCTACGTTGAAAATAAGCGTTTGGGAGACATTCAGGAAGTCATTCCTGAGAGTGAATTTCAGAAACCGGAGTACAGCAGACTGGCTTTGGATGAAAAAGTAGTTTTGGCATGGCACCAGGTGACTACGAAAGAGGCAAACAGTACCTTTGACAGTTACTATGGAAACACCAGGGGAGTCAATGTCATTAGCCCTACCTGGTTTGCACTGACAGACAATGAGGGTGGTTATAGCTGTCTGGCAGATAAAGAATATGTAGAAAAAGCCCATAGGGCAGGAGTACAGGTGTGGGCGCTGATTGATAATTTCAGTAAGGATGTACAGTCGGAAGTCTTGCTGTCCAGGACTTCTGTCCGAAAGAAACTGATAGACAATCTGATGGCAGAGGCTGCAGCGTATGGATTTGACGGATACAATCTGGACTTTGAGAGCCTGAAGGAAAGTGCAGGTCCTCACTATGTACAGTTTATTAGAGAGATGTCAGTGGCCTGCCGCAATAATGGATTGATTTTATCGGTAGATAACTATGTGCCTGCCGCATACAATCGTTTTTATGACAGAACCGAACAGGGAATCGTGGCAGATTACGTGATTGTTATGGGGTATGACGAACATTATGCAGGCGGAGAAGCTGGAAGTGTGGCCTCTATAGAATATGTGAAAAAGGGGATTGAAGATACCCTTTTAGAAGTACCGAAGGAAAAAGTGATCAATGCAATCCCGTTTTATACCCGCCTTTGGACAGAAACCGAAGATGGAAAAAAGATTACCTCTGAGGCAATGGGCATCCAGAAGGCCAAAAACTGGATAAAGGAAAATCAGGTAGAACTGTACTGGCAGGAAAGTCTGGGACAGTATTATGGAGAAAAAGGAATAGAAGGCGGGACTCAGTATTTGTGGATGGAAGAGGAACGTTCTCTGGAATTAAAGATGGAAGCAATTCGTCAGAATGATCTGGGCGGAGTCGGATGCTGGAAACTGGGATTTGAACCGGCTTCTATCTGGGATGTTGTAACTTATGAATAGGCGGTATGAAAAGATGAAAAGAAAGACAGCAGCAGCGCTGATAGCAGGGGTTGTTTTGGGAATGACAGGATGTGGAGACGTTTCTGCATTTTTGGATGAGACAGTAGCGACGACACAGGCAGAGGAAGAGACGACAGAAGAGACACAACCGGGACCGCCAAAGGAAGAGTCTGAAACCATAGAGGCATTTCCGGACGATGCACAAGAGCAGAGGGCAGAGGAAGAACCAGAAGGGCTGAAGCTGATTATTGCAACGGATCTTCATTATCTGGCAGCAGATTTGACGGACAGAGGCTCTGGATTTGTTCACTCTATGGAGCACGGAGATGGAAAGGTAACAAATTATATTTGGGAAATTACAGATGCTTTTGTAGCAGAAGTGTTAAATGAAAAGCCGGACGGAGTGATTTTGAGCGGTGATTTATCTTACAATGGAGAGAGAGCCAGCCATTTGGAACTGGCAGAAAAGCTTGCCAAAATCGAGGATGCTGGAATCCCTGTGCTGGTGATTCCGGGAAACCATGATATTAATAATAACAGTGCCGCCACCATAAAAGAAGGGCAGCGTTATCCGGCAGAAAAGACCAGTCCGGAGGATTTTGAGCAAATTTATCTTGCTCTGGGATACGATGATGCCATCAGCCGTGATCCCAATTCCCTAAGTTATATGTATCAGATTAGCGATTCTACAAGACTTCTGATGCTGGACTCCTGTCAGTATGACGGAGGCGCTCAGGTAGGAGGCATGATTGATACAGATACCTATGAATGGTTGGATGCCCAGTTGGAACTGGCATTCGAAGAAGGGATGAATGTAATACCGGTAGCCCATCACAATCTGCTGGAGGAAAGCCGGATTTATTCATCAGACTGTACAATCGAACACAATGAGGTTCTGGTAGAAAGGCTGGAAGGCTGGGGTACAATGCCGTTGTTTCTAAGCGGACATCTTCATGTCCAGCATTTTGCCAATTCGGATGATGTGGCAGGGGAAGGAGTCTGGGAGATTGTAACCAGTTCTCTTGCAGTACCGCCTTGCCAATACGGAGTATTGTACTTTGGGGAAGAGGATCGGAATTTTCAGTACCATACTCAGGTGGTTGATGTGGAAAAATGGGCCAGGGTAGAAGAAATTCAAGACGAAAACCTTCTCGAATTTTCCAGGTATCAGAAACCTTTTTTGGAAAGAGTATTTTATAATCAGGCGTATAGCGGGCTTAGTAAACGGGAGGACAGTACCCTTACCGAAAGCCAGATTGAACAGATGGCAGATTTTTATGCCATAGCCAAGAGTTATTACTACTGGGGAAGGGCTGTTGAGATTGCAGAAGAAATGAAATCCAGCCAGTTATTTTCCATGTGGCAGGAATACGGCTATCCGAGTCTTGAGACAGAATATCTGGAATATATTTTGGAAGAGGCGACCAGAGACTATAATCTTTTAGAATCCGAAGAATGATGGGATGGAGAATAGTGGACAGGACAGAATGAATATACTGGAGATAACAGAGTTGTCTTCGGTGAATTATGGACAGTAGAAGATTTTGGCAGAATATTATGGGAATTACCATGCTGGTAATTGTAGCCCTGATTGCCGGACGTATGGGTCTGTTAGAAAAAAACAGCTTAGAGGCGGCAGAAACAGCAGGTCAGTCTGCGAAAGGAACCCGGCATCCGGTTGTAGTTATTGACAGCGGACACGGAGGGGCAGATCCTGGTAAGATCGGGGTTTCCGGACAGGAAGAAAAAGTAATTAACCTGCAGATTGCCCAGAAGCTAAAGTCTTATCTGGAAGCAGCAGATATTCGTGTGGTTATGACCAGAGAAAGCGATAGAGGGCTTTATAAGGAATCGGACAGTCATAAAAAGTCTGCGGATATGAAAGAGCGATGCCGGATTATTAATGAAGCAGCTCCGGTACTGGCAGTCAGTATCCACCAAAACAGCTATCATCAGGAGAGTATTTCCGGAGCCCAGGTATTTTACTATAAAAATTCGAAGGACGGACGCCGTCTGGCAGAGATCCTACAGAAGCGTTTTGACTATGTTTTAGGGGAAGACGGTAATCGGAGAAGCGCTAAAGCCAATGACAGCTACTATTTACTGCTCCATGTAAAGGCACCGATTGTAATTGCCGAATGCGGCTTTTTAAGTAATTGGACAGAGGCGGAAAAATTGTCAGAGGAAGATTATCAGGATCGAATTGCCTGGACCCTTCATCTGGGAATTCTTCAATACATAAACAGCATAAAAGCAAAATAAAAAGCCAGGGATTAGGAGTGTAAATATGAATGGACAACAAACGGATTATGTAGAACTGGAAAAACAGATGGATGCTTTGCTTACAGGTGAGACAGATTTCATTGCGAATCTTTCTAACTGCGCTGCGTTATTGAATGAATCTTTAGAATCCATTAACTGGGTTGGATTCTATTTAATAAAGGAACAGGGTGAACAGCGTCAGCTGGTACTGGGGCCGTTTCAGGGCCGGCCAGCCTGTGTACGGATTGCCATTGGAAAAGGAGTCTGCGGAACGGCAGTAAAAGAAAATGCAATTCAGTTAGTAAAAGATGTTCATGAATTTCCAGGTCATATTGCCTGTGACAGCCAGTCCAGATCAGAGATTGTGATTCCCATTAGAGACCAAGGAGAGGTAGTAGGAGTATTAGACATTGACAGCCCGTTTTTAGCCAGATTTTCAGAGGACGATCAGGCCGGACTGAAAAAGGTTGTGGAAGTGATTGAAAGGCATTGCTTTAATACCTTAGAAAAGAGATGAAGCTATGAAGAGTTTGAAAGAAAAGATTGACAGATTTATGATAGGCCGATATGGCATGGACAGGCTGAATCAGTTTTTGGCGATTCTGGTGCTGGTGCTGGTGGTGGCGCTGTGCCTGCTGTGCGGTGCGGCTGCCCAGCCCAAC
>URUX01000049.1 GCA_900551135.1 uncultured Clostridium sp. | reverse complement strand
TCAGGGCGGATTTAATAAAGATGGCCAGAGAGACAGCCGTCAGGGCGGATTTAACCGCGATGGCCAGAGAGATAACCGTCAGGGCGGATTTAATAAAGATGGCCAGAGAGACAGCCGTCAGGGCGGATTTAACAAAGACAATCAGAGAGACGGACGCCAGGGTGGATTTTCCGGACGTTCCGGTCAGGGTTCCGGCAGAGGACAGTCTGGTAAGTCATCCTTTGATGCACCAGTACAGACCAAGCCATCCAGCAACCGCCAGAATAAAAATGCACATAAAAACGACAGATTTGATAAGAGAGACAGAGTGGAGGACGGAAAGGCAAAATCCGGCTTAAAGGGCGGAAAGCCGCAGAAGGGCGCATTTATTATGCCGGTTAAGAAGGAAGAAGCCAAGGTAGAGACCGTTAAGGTTATCACGCTTCCGGAAACCATTACTATCCGTGATCTGGCTGACAAGATGAAGCTGCAGCCATCTGCCATTGTTAAGAAATTATTCCTTCAGGGCAAGATGGTAACTGTAAACCAGGAAGTAGATTACGAGCAGGCAGAAGAGATTGCAATGGAATTTGATGTCCTTTGCGAAAAAGAAGAAAAGGTAGATGTGATTGCCGAACTTCTGAAAGAGGAAGAAGATGCAGAAGAAACCATGGTAACCAGACCTCCGGTTGTCTGCGTTATGGGTCACGTTGACCACGGTAAAACTTCTCTTCTGGATGCTATTCGTAAGACCAATGTAACCTCCAGAGAGGCCGGCGGCATTACCCAGCATATCGGCGCTTATGTGGTTGAGATTAATGGTCAGAAGATCACATTCTTAGATACGCCAGGACATGAGGCCTTTACCGCCATGCGTATGAGAGGCGCCCAGTCTACGGATATTGCAGTATTAGTAGTCGCAGCAGACGACGGCGTAATGCCTCAGACTGTGGAGGCGATTAACCATGCCAAGGCTGCAGGCGTTGAGATTATTGTTGCAATCAATAAGATTGATAAGCCAAGCGCCAACATTGATCGGGTAAAGCAGGAACTTTCCGAATACGAACTGATTCCAGAAGACTGGGGCGGCACTACCGTATGTGTGCCGGTTTCCGCACATGCACAGACCGGTATTAAGGACTTGCTGGAAATGATTCTTCTGACTGCAGAAGTAAAAGAGTTAAAGGCAAATCCAAACCGTAATGCGAGAGGTATTATCATCGAGGCCGAACTGGATAAGGGAAAAGGACCGGTTGCCACCGTTCTGGTACAGAAAGGTACTCTGCATGTAGGCGATATTGTAGCCTGCGGCGCATGTTATGGTAAGGTACGTGCCATGATGGATGACAAGGGACGCAGAGTAAAAGAAGCAGGCCCGTCTACTCCGGTAGAGATCTTAGGCTTAAATGACGTTCCAAATGCAGGTGAGATTTTAGTAAATACTGCCAATGAAAAAGAAGCAAGAAGCTTTGCCGAAACCTTTATTTCAGAAAGCAAGAATAAGCTGATTGAAGATACCAAGGCAAAACTGTCTCTGGATGACCTGTTCAGCCAGATTCAGGCTGGTAATATTAAAGAACTGCCGATTATTATCAAGGCAGACGTACAGGGTTCTGTAGAAGCAGTAAAGCAGAGCTTAGTAAAACTTTCCAACGAAGAAGTTGCAGTAAAGGTAATCCATGGCGGCGTAGGCGCAATCAACGAGTCCGACGTTTCCTTGGCATCTGCTTCCAATGCAATTATCATTGGCTTTAACGTAAGACCGGATGCGACTGCAAAATCCGTAGCCGATCGGGAAAAAGTAGACGTAAGACTGTATAAGGTAATTTACCAGGCAATTGAAGACGTAGAAGCAGCCATGAAGGGCATGTTGGATCCGATTTTCGAGGAAAAGGTGATCGGTCATGCAGTTGTGCGCCAGACCTTCAAGGCCTCCGGCGTAGGTACCATTGCAGGTTCTTATGTATTAGACGGAAAGTTTACCAGAGGATGCAAGGCACGTATTACCAGAGACGGCGAACAGCTGTTTGATGGTGACGTTGTATCCTTAAAGCGTTTCAAAGATGATGTAAAAGAAGTTGCTACCGGCTATGAGTGCGGCCTTGTATTTGACAAGTTCAACGATCTTCAGGAAGACGATATGATCGAGGCTTACACTATGGTAGAGGTTCCAAGATAGGTTCCAGCTTCATGCGGGGCGGAGCCTTCAGCAAACCGTTTCAGCAAACAGAAAGCGAGGAGCAGTATGCGTAAAAACAGCATTAAGAATACCAGAATCAACATGGAAGTACAGCGTGAACTCAGTGAGATCATCCGCGGGGATGTAAAAGACCCGCGGATTCATCCCATGACCACCGTGGTTTCGGCAGAGGTGACCCCGGATTTAAAATACTGCAAGGCATATATCAGCGTTCTGGGCAATGAAGAATCTGCAAAAGCTACGATTCAGGGATTAAAGAGCGCAGAGGGCTATATCCGCAGAGAACTGGCCCGCAGAGTAAACCTGCGCAATACTCCGGAGATTAAATTTATTCTGGATCAGTCCATTGAATATGGCGTTGCCATGTCTCATCTGATTGATGAGGTAACAAAGGATCTGAACCATTCAGCCGATAAGGAAGAAGAGACAGAAGAATAAACAAAGACGGCTTTTACAGGCATCATGTTGGAAAGGAGAGATCCCCATGAGCGTATTAACCCAGGCCCTGGAGGGCGTAAAAACAGCAGTGATTTTAGGACATGTTCATCCGGATGGAGATTGCTTTGGCGCCTGTGTCGGACTGTATAACTATCTGGATACGGTCTATCCCCAGATTGAAACGGATTTATATCTGGAAGAAAAAGTAGAGAAGTTTTCTTATATGAAGCATTTTGACAAAATTCAGACAGAAAAGACCGATAAGGTTTATGATCTGTGTATCTGTCTGGATGCCAGCGATATAGAACGGCTGGGTAATTTTGCAGGATATCTGATCAGCAGTACAGACAGTATCTGTCTGGATCACCATATTACCAATCAGGGGTATGCTAAGAAAAATGTGGTAGATTCATCTGCCAGCGCTACCTGTGAAGTCCTCTACGGCCAGTTAGAAGATGAAAAAATCACCAGGGAGACCGCAGAATGTCTTTATACCGGAATCATTCATGATACCGGAGTATTTAAACACAGCAACACCACCAGCAGAACCATGGCGGTTGCCGGAAAGCTGATGGACAAAGGAATTGATTTTGGAAGTATCATTGACGGGACATTTTACAGAAAGACCTATGTCCAGAACCAGATTCTGGGCCGTGCACTGATGGAAAGCATCCGGTTTTTAGACGGAAGATGCATCGTCAGCGTGGTTCGGGCAAAGGATATGGAGTTTTATGGCGTTACCAGTAAAGATTTAGACGGTATTGTAGATCAGCTTCGGATTACCGATGGAGTAGAGTGCGCTATTTTTATGTACGAAACCGGTATTCACGAATTTAAGATCAGCATGAGATCCAATCATTGTCTGGATGTCAGCAGGATTGCCCAGTATTTTGGAGGCGGCGGTCATGTCAGGGCAGCCGGCTGTACCATGTCAGGGAATCTCTATGATGTGGTCAATAATCTGTCCCTGCACATCGAAAAACAGTTGGAGAGCGTCCCATGTATCACGGAGTAATCAATGTATACAAAGAGCCGGGTTATACGTCCCATGACGTAGTTGCCCGGCTGCGAGGCATTTTAAAACAGAAAAAAATCGGTCATACCGGCACCCTTGATCCGGCTGCAGAAGGGGTGCTGCCTGTATGCCTGGGGCAGGCAACG
Source organism: uncultured Clostridium sp. (assembly GCA_900551135.1). GTDB lineage: Bacteria > Bacillota > Clostridia > Lachnospirales > Lachnospiraceae > UMGS1370. Next base: position 11,372 of record URUX01000049.1, on the reverse strand, counting down.
CGTCTGTGCGATATGCTGACAGACAAGTCTAAGACCTATGAAGCAGTCATGCTTTTAGGAACCATTACCGATACCCAGGATACCACGGGAACGGTTCTGGAAAACGGCCCGGTAACGGTATCTGAGACAGAAGTTCAGGCAGCAGCAGAGAGTTTTATCGGAGATTATAATCAGATTCCGCCTATGTATTCGGCTCTGAAAGTAGATGGCAAAAAGCTGTACGAACTGGCCAGGGCTGGAAAAGAAGTAGAACGGGCGGCCAGACCGGTAAAGATTTTAAATCTTACAGTAACCCGCATAGAACTTCCGAGGGTGTGGATGACCGTCAGCTGTTCCAAGGGAACCTATATCCGCACGCTCTGCAGTGATATTGGTGAAAAGCTGGGCTGCGGCGGCTGCATGGAAGGACTAAAACGGATTCAGGTAGAACGGTTTACGGACAAAAACGCCCTGACCCTGGATCAGATTGAAGCAGCCAGGGATCAGGGAACCCTTGAAGAAAAAATCGTCCCGGTAGAAGAAATGTTTTCTTCTTATCCGGCAGCCAGGACTGACTCAGAGGCAGACAGTCTGGTAAAAAACGGAAATCCTTTAAAAGCAGAAGAACTTGTATGGCAGGAAGATATGCAGATGGGCAGCTGGCCAGAAGACGGAGAGACCATCCGCGTGTATGACAGTACAGGGCGCTTTATGGGGATTTACCGGTACGAAATGGAAAGGCGGTTTTATAAGCCCTGGAAGATGTTTTTAAATTCAGAGGCCTAGACCGGAAGGATTGGAAAAGCTGCATGGAGTACATTACAGGAAGAAAAGATTTTCAGATAGAAGAACCTACTGTCGTAAGCATTGGAAAATTTGACGGCCGTCACAGAGGCCACCAGAAACTCATGTCTGCCATGAGACAGCTGGCAGCAGAAAAAGGCTGTAAGACAGCGGTTTTTACCTTTGCAACAGCGCCTGGTTCTGTAGTGGGAGGCGTTCCGTTAAAGGTAATCACGACCAACGAAGAACGGCGTACCAGCCTGGCAAAAAGCGGGATTGATTATCTGGTAGAATACCCTTTTGACAGCCAGTCTTCCCATATGGAACCAGAGGAGTTTGTGAAGACAATTCTGGTAGGGCAGATGAATGGAAAAGCCATAGTGGCGGGAACGGACTGCGGATTTGGCTATAAACGGGCAGGGAATGCCGAACTGCTGAAACAGCTGGCTTCCAAATACGGCTATACAGCAGAAATTATTGAAAAAGAGCAGGACTGCCATCGTGACATCAGCAGTACCTATGTGAAGGAAATGCTGGATAAAGGGGAAATCGAAAAGGCCAACCAGCTTTTGGGAGAGCCGTATTCGATCCACGGAATCGTTGTCCATGGAAACGGCATTGGAGGAAGCAGACTGGGATTTCCGACGGCCAATCTGCTTCCGCCGCCGGAAAAATATCTTCCGGCTTTTGGTGTGTATATTTCCAGTGTGACAGCAGGGGACAGGATTTACGGCGGCATTACAAACATAGGAAGAAAGCCCACCATTACCGGAGAGAATCCGGTAGGCGCAGAGACCTTCCTTTTGGATTATGATGGAGATCTGTATGGACAGTACATTGAAGTAAGGCTGTTTCAACAGCTTCGTCCAGAGAAAAAGTTTCAAAACCTGGAAGAACTGAAAGCCCAGATTGCCAGGGATAAGGAGAAGGCCAGAGCCTATTGGAATGGGACGCTGGCGTTGGTGTGAGAATGCTGCAGTTGAAATTCTCGATATAATTCTTTAGGAGAGATGCCATACTCTTTTTTAAAGGCCCGAAAGAAGGTGGAATAGTCGGCAAATCCGCACTGCTGACAGACCTGATTGACAGGCTGGCCGGAGAGTATGGCATTTTTGCATGCCTGAAGGCGTTTCTTTAAAATATACTGATGCAGGGAAATTCCCATATTATCTTTGAAAACATGGGAAATATGGTACTTGCTGACAAAGAAAAAAGACGCCAGTTTATCCAGGCTCAGATCTTCATCCAAATGCTGGTTAATGTAATCGCAGATATTAATATAGAGTGCATTCTCATAAATGGTCTTCTTCTGGTGCAGATTATCATACAGGATTCGATTTAATTTCAGGAGGAAGGACAGCAGCATAAGGCAGACAGCAGTATCGCGAAAAGGCTGGTCAGTTCTGTATTCTACCAGTAAATCTGCAAGGCGGCCGGTCAATTCCTGGCAAAGCAGAAAATCGGTGGAGAACCGGTATGCGTGATGCTCTCTGGCATAGTCCAGACCATAGGTCAGATTGGGGCTGTGGCGGTGGGCCTTTTCGTAAAATTCAGGGCTGATCCACAGTACGTAACGCCGGTAATTTCTATGAGAAGATCCAAATCGCGGCCGATGAGACAGACCGGGAGGAATCAGCAGATAATCGCCGGAATGCAAAGAATACCGTTTTTCACCGATTTCATAAGTAACATCCCCCTCCAGAAAGAAAAGAAATTCATAGAAATCATGGGCGTGTAGTTCTACTTTTCCGGTTTCCGGACTGTTATCGCTGTAATAGAAAAGTTCAAATTCCTGTCTGTCCATGTATTGTCTGGTAATAAATTCCATGGGGAGTTGTTTTTTCATGTGGCCGCCTCCATAATGTGATAGTTCATCTAGCCTTATTATACCGAGTGACCGCAACTTTTGCAATGTATATCACAAGGTTGACCATAGAATTTCACAGGAATCCTGTTATAATGGAATCATACAAAACGAGAGCCGATGAAGAAGGGAGAATAATTATGGGAGTATTTGGTACTGATTTAACTGGAAAAGTATTGGTAATTACTGGAGCAGGCGGGGTTATCTGCGGATCATTAGCCCACACTCTGGCAAAGGCAGGAGCAAAGGTGGCGCTTCTGGATTTAAATCTGGATGCAGCACAGGCACAGGCTGACGTTATTACTGCTGACGGATACACTGCAAAAGGATATAAGTGCAATGTATTAGAGAAAGAAAGCCTGGAAGAAGCACATGCAGCAATTTTAAAGGACTTCGGTCCCTGTGATATTCTGGTAAACGGAGCAGGCGGCAACAATGCTAAGGCTAATACCACCAAAGAGTATTTTGAACCTGGTGATATTGAGGCAGATACAGTATCCTTCTTTGATTTAGACCAGAAGGGTGTGGAATTTGTATTTAACTTAAACTTTATCGGAACCCTGCTTCCAAGCCAGGTATTTGCAAAAGACATGATTGGCAGAGAGGGATGCAGCATCTTGAATATTTCCTCCATGAATGCATATACTCCACTGACCAAGATTCCTGCATACAGCGGCGCAAAGGCAGCAGTCAGCAACTTTACCCAGTGGCTGGCAGTTCATTTCTCCAAAGTGGGTATTCGTGTAAACGCTATCGCACCAGGATTTTTCGTAACCAAGCAGAATGAAAGACTGCTGTTTAATGAAGATGGCACTCCTACTGCAAGAACTGCAAAGATTCTGGCAGCGACTCCTATGGATCGCTTCGGCGAAGTCAGCGAATTAGACGGAGCAACCCTGTTCCTGTTAAACAATGATGCAGCCGGATTTATTACCGGTACGGTAATCCCCATTGACGGTGGTTTCTCTGCTTACTCAGGAGTATAAAACAATCGTTCAGTTCGATAAAACTCAGTTTAGACTAGCTGGCGCTTTCGGCAAATATGCCGGAAGCGCCTTTTTTGCTTGCCCGAATCCTGGTTTTGGGGCTATAATAGACAGACGGAACTTGTTATACGGCAATTTTGAGGTGTTTTATGTATAAGCTGCTGAAAAAAATGTGGTTTTCAATATCGTTACAGCAAAAATTATGGGCATTTGCCAGTATTGTGACACTGGTGCTGACGATTTCTGCATTTTTTAATTTTAAGCTGGTGGAATTTTCCATAGACGGATTCAGCGATATTTTAAATGACAATGCCAGATGCGGTGATTTTTTAGAGGCAATGGAAGAGGAAAAGGAAGCCTTTCAGACCTTCATGAGAGAAGATACGGAAAAAAACAGAAAATCCTATGAGAAGGCAGCGGAAAGAACCAGGAGAAGTATCTCCAATTTGCCCTATTCATACCGTGTGATTGGCAGCCGGCGTTATGCCAGAACCTGGTCCATAAAAAATACGTATGACAGCTATACGGAGTTGAGAAATGAAATTTTGTCCATGAATGAAGCGGATTCTGAGTATGTAAAAAAAATGTACTGGGTTTACAGCATTCAGGACTATTTGATTCTCTATGGAAAACGGCTGATTCAGGAGACATTGGATCATGGAAATGCAGGGTATCAGGAAAAAGCAGGGCGTTTTTCCAGACTGCCATACGGGCTTCTGGCAATCTCAGGTCTGATGCTGGGAGTGATTTTGTGGATGACGAAAGTCCTGGCAGAAACTATGGTAGATCCGGTTTTGAAGCTTTCGGAAAGTTCTGTCAGAATTGAATCCGGAGATTTTACGGAGGAAGACATTGCCATTGAAAATCAGGACGAAATGGGGAAGCTGGTGTGCAATTTTAATCGTATGAAACATGCTATGCAGGAAAACATTCACATGCTTCAGGAGAAAAATGATATGTCGGATCGTCTTCACCGGGAAGAGGTGGAACGAATGGAAACAGAAAAACGTCTGGAAGCAGCCAGAATGGAACTGCTGAAAAGTCAGATTAATCCTCATTTTCTTTTTAATACCCTGAGTATGATTGCCTGTACTGCCCAGCTGGAGGAGGCAGAGACTACGGAAAAGATGATTACCAGCATGAGCAGTCTGTTCCGTTATAATTTAAAGACATCAGAACAGATTGTGGCGCTGAAACAGGAACTGGATGTGGTACAAAACTATATTTATATTCAGAAAATGCGTTTTGGAAGCCGGGTAACTTATGAAACAGATATCCGGGTAGAAGCTGAGAGAGTGCGGATTCCGGCATTTACCATGCAGCCTATTGTAGAAAATGCCATTATTCATGGGATATCGAAAAAGGAATCAGGAGGGAAGATTCTGGTTCGGATATGGGAAAAGGAGGGAATGGCAATGATCTCTGTGGCAGACAGCGGTTTGGGTATCAGCTGTCAGCGTCTGCAGGAAGTTCGGGAAGGATTAAAAGACGGACAGACGGCCAAGGTGGGAATCGGATTGGGAAATATTTCCAAGCGGATTCACAGCATATATCAAAATGGGGAATTTCAGATTTACAGTAAAGAAGGCTGCGGAACAGTGGTTCAGATGGCGATTCCTCAAAAGGAAGAATCTGATAACGTATTTTTCAAATGTGAGGAGAAAGAGGAACAGGTATGATTTCGGTTTTGATTGCGGATGATGAGGCGATTGAGAGAGCAGTACTCAAAAAGACGCTGATTAAAAATCTGGGGGACAGATGTGAGATAATAGAGGCGGAAAATGGACGTCAGGCTTTGGAACTGTATGACAGACAGAACTATCAGATTGCAGTTTTAGATATTGAAATGCCTGGAATCAGCGGGATTGAGGCAGCAGAACTGCTGCGGAAAAAGGATAAAACCTGCTGCATTATTTTTCTGACAGCCTTTGATGAATTTTCTTATGCGAAAAAGGCTATTACGGTACGGGCGCTGGACTATCTCCTAAAGCCGTTTGATGAACAGGAACTGATTCTGGTTATGGAAGAGGCGCTGCGGATTGCAGAAAACCATCAGGAGGACAGCCGGGAAGACGGGCAGAAGCAGGAAGAGGAATCCTGGAAGGAAGAGGAGGAAGAAACAGAGGAGTCAAATGATACCCGCCAGTTGAAAGTGACTCAGATGATGGAGGAATACGTTGAGGCAAATTATATGTATGATATCTCCATGCAGGATGCGGCCAAAGCCATAAACTATTCGGAAACCTATTTCAGCAAATTGTTTAAACAGTGTTTTCATAAAAATTTTACTACGTATTTGACAGAATTTCGAGTGGAAGAAGCAAAGCGTCAATTGCAGCAGCCTACAGTGAATGTAAAAGATGTGGGAAAGGCAGTCGGTTATGGGGATTCGAATTACTTTACAAAGGTGTTCCGCAGAATTACGGGGATGAGTCCGACAGAATATCGAATGTCAATTTTCAGGGAAGAATAAGAGCCTGTAATGGGGCTCTTATTCTTTTTGCACAAAAACATTACAGAATTAGCTAAAAAAATACTATTATTCACAAAAAATTACGGTTTCAAAGAGTTATAAAAGTAACTATAATTAAGACAGCGTTAAAAAAATAAAAAGTTTATTAAAAACGCGTAAAAAAGGAGGAAACAAGATATGAAAAAAAGATGGTTATCTGCACTGCTTTGTACAGCAATGGTAGCTAGCTCTATGGCTGGCTGTGGATTAAAGTCCCCAGAGACAGCAACTACTGCAGCTCCGGCAGCAACAGAAGCCCCAGCAGCAACAGAGGCTCCGGCTGAGAGCGAAGAGGCTGAAGCAACAGAGGCAGAAAAAGATGCGGACGCAGCAAATGTACCGGATGCGTCTGGCGATCCGGAAGTAACGCTGGTATATGCAGAGGTTAACCCTCTTGATACAATCGTTGGACAGACCGATACCGCATTCAAAGAGAAAGTAGAAGAACTTTCTGGCGGTTCTATTAAAGTAGATATTCAGGCCAGCGGCGTATTAGGCGCTGAAGGAGATATTCTGGATGCAATGGTAGGACACAGCGGCACTGTTGATATGGCTCGTCTTTCCGTATCCTCTTTAACCAACTATGGCGCAGCAAAAGCAGGACTGCTGGCTCTTCCATATATCTTCTCTGATCGGGAACATTTCTGGAACTTTGCAAAGAGCGATGTAGCCAAGGAGTTTTTATCCGAGACTGAAGATCTGGGACTGGGCATTAAGGGTCTGACTTATGGAGAGGAAGGCTTCCGTCATTTCTTTACTGCAAAACCAGTTGCAGGTTTAGATGATTTAAAGGGACTGAAGCTTCGTGTTTCTTCCGACCCTGTTATGGTAGGTACTGTTGAGAGTTTTGGCGCAAGCGCAACGGTAATCGCGTTTACTGAGTTATATTCTGCACTGCAGACTGGTGTTGTAGATGGAGCTGAACAGCCGATTGCAAACTACAAATCCAATGCATTCCCAGAGGTTGCTCCAAACCTGATTCTGGATGGCCATCAGTTAGGTCTGATTGAGATCGTAATCACAGAAGATGCATGGAACAAGCTGACAGAAGCACAGCAGGCATGTGTAGTAGAAGCTGCAAACTATGCTGCAGATTTCAATGCAGAACTTTCTGAGAACAAAGAAGGCGAAGTTCTGGAAGAATTAAAGGCTTCTGGTGTTGCCGTAGTAGAGGTTGAGGACAAGACTCCATGGCAGGATGCTGTGAAGGATGTTGTTGCAAACGCTATTAAGGGACAGGAAGATCTGTATCAGCAGATTCTTGATTGTGACAAATAAGAGATAGCTTGATGCGGGTACAGAAAACAGGCAGTTTCTGTACCCGTTTTTTGAAAGGGGAAACGGTATGCCGACAATTTTTGAAAAAATTGACAAAATAAAGCCAGCATATGATATGACTTATAAAGCAGTATTATTTATCTGCAAGATTCTTTTGGTTTTAGACATAGTCATTACCAGTGTGGCAGTTGCTGGCCGATATATTCCATTTATTCCAGATCCATCCTGGAGTGAGGAAGCTGTTCTGACATTTATGTCTTATATGGCAGTGCTTTCTGCTGCACTTGCTATTCGGAGAGGCGCTCATATTCGTATGACTGCCTTTGACAGGTATCTTCCTAAAAAACTGATTCAGTCGCTGGATATTCTGGCAGATGTATCAGTTCTTATGCTGTCCCTGGTTATGATTGTAGTCGGATGGAATTATGCAACCGGACTTGGTGCAAAGGGCTTTTATACCAGTATGCCATGGCTGTCTAAATTCTGGATGTATTTTCCAATTCCTCTGGCCGGAGTTGCCATGCTGGTATTTGAAATAGAGGCACTTTATAACCATATTAAAAGTATTGTGTTAAAGGAGGAGCAGTAATGAGCGAGAGCATGGCGATATTAATTTTGTTGGGAAGCTTTTTTATTATGATCTTCCTGAGATTTCCAATTGCATACGCAGTTGCCCTTTCTTCTATTTTATGCCTGCTGTCTCAGGGACTTCCTCTGACGACAATCTGCCAGCAGATGGTAAAAGGCATTAACTCATTTAGCCTGATGGCAGTTCCGTTCTTTATTACAATGGGCTGTCTGATGGGAAGCGGCGGAATCTCAGAAAAACTGATTGCACTGGCTAATGCCTGTGTAGGCTGGATGCGCGGCGGCATGGCAATGGTAAATATTGTGGCTTCTTATTTCTTTGGAGGAATTTCCGGATCTGCTGCAGCAGATACTGCTTCCTTGGGGTCCTTATTAATCCCTATGATGGTAGATCAGGGATATGATGATGACTTTTCTACCGCAGTTACGATTACCTCTTCCTGTGAGGGACTTTTAGTTCCGCCAAGTCATAACATGGTTATTTATGCGACTACAGCAGGCGGTATTTCCGTTGGAAGCCTGTTTCTGGCAGGTTACGTGCCGGGAGCAGTACTGGCTCTTTCTCTGATGATTGGCTCTTACATTATTTCTGTAAAAAGAAATTATCCGAAGGGTGAAAAATTCAGCATTACCAATTTGATCAAGCAGTTAAGCGTTTCTTTCTGGGCTCTGGCAGCTATCCTGATTGTTGTGGTAGGCGTAGTAGGCGGTGCATTTACGGCTACAGAGTCAGCAGCAATCGCAGTTATATACAGTTTGCTGGTCAGCGTATTTATTTACAAAGGTTTAGACTGGAAAGGCGTTTGGAGAGTACTGGGAGACTGTGTTGACACGCTGTCAATTGTCATGATTCTGATTGCAACTTCCAGCATTTTCGGATTCTGTCTGACCCGTCTTCACGTGCCGGATATGGCAGCAAATGCAATTGTTGGTCTGACCGATAACCCAATTTTGATAGCACTCTTACTGAATGCGATTTTACTGGTTTTGGGCTGTATTATGGATATGTCTCCGATTATCCTGATTGCAACGCCTATTTTACTCCCGATTGCAAAATCCATTGGTATTGATCCAGTTCAGTTTGGTATCATTGTAATCTTAAACTGTGGTATCGGACTTCTGACTCCTCCGGTAGGTTCCGTGCTCTTTATCGGTTCTGCCGTGGCAAAGATTCCGATGGAAAAAGTTGTAAAGGCAACGCTGCCATTTTACATTTGCATGATTATCACATTACTGCTGGTTACCTTTGTTCCGGCAATCAGTTTGTTTGTTCCAGCTATGTTCAGCTGACATTTGTATAACATTAAGCGGAAAGGGGTGCATGATTTGGCACCCCTTTTGTGGAGGAATAAGGATGAAAAGGATGGAGACTCCGTATGGAGGAACGTTGGAGTTTTATCAGTGCAGGGAGAATGCAAAAGATGAAATGGTATTAATCTGTCCTGGCGGCGGTTACAGCTTTCTGGCTTTACGGGAAGGGAAACCCATAGCAGAGGCATTCAATCAGAATGGATACCATGCAGCGGTTTTAAGCTACAATTTGGAAAAAACCGTTCATGAGAGCAGCCCCTTAAAAGAATTGGCGTGGAGTGTCCGTTGGCTCCGGACGGATTCTCACTGGAAAGAAGCATGCAGCAGAATCTGGGTGGCCGGATTTTCGGCAGGAGGACATTTGGCAGCCAGTCTTGGCGTTCTTTGGAATGAAGATATCCTTTTTACAAAAGAGGAACAGCAGCGAAACCGCCCGGACGGATTGATTTTAGGATACCCGGTAATTTCCATGGGAGAATATGGTCATGCAGGCTCTGTTCAGCGGCTGACAGGCGGAAATCCGGACTTGATTCAGTTGTTTTCTTTGGAGAGGCGGGATTTATCCAAAACCCCTCCGGTATTTTTATGGAATACCCAGCCAGATGAAAAGGTTCCGGCTATGAATTCGCTTCTTTTCGCGCAAAAACTGACTCTTGACGGTGCGGAGTGCGAGTATCATATGTTTCACAGAGGCCTTCATGGAATGAGTCTGGCGACGCCGGAAGTAGAATCAGAGGAAGAAAACCTGCATCCCGATGCCCATATTGCTCATTGGATGAATCTTTGTCTGGAATGGATGGAAGGGAGAGAAAAATAGCATGGAAAAATCATTAATGAATTGCCAGATGTTGGTCAGCGGTTGTGCTGACCGGGAGAAGTATGATACTCAGCTTCTATATTTTACCTGCTCTTCTCTGAGCAGAGACGACAGGAGAATCTATCTTCTGACTGATCGGGATGGTTCGCCGAATGTGGTTGTCAAGGATCTGTATACCGGGGAAGAAAAAATACTGACCGATAACAAAAAGGGAATTTTGAAGAGTTATGTTTACTTTGACGGAACCTTCAATCAGGGACTTGGAAAAGCCAGTGTGAGTTTAGACTGCGAAAACAATATCATTTATTATATTCAGGACGATAAAATATGCAAAGCCGACCTGGAAGGAAAGATTCAGATCTTAAATTCTGTACCAGACGGGCGTATGACAGCCTTTACTCATGTAAGCAAAGATGGAACGCGTCTTTGTGTACCTATGACAGACGGAAGATGTCTGGATTTTGATCCGGATACAGAAGGAAGCGGATTAGATAAGCGGCCGGTATATGATATTGACGGAAGAGTGCAGGAAGAAAATTTGAGCAGCTATCTTTGCGTATATGATACCGCAACCGGAGAACTGCTGTTTGAAAAGAAAGTTCCCAAATGCTGGATTACGCATGTACAGTTTAATCCGGTAAATCCGGAACAAATTATGTATAATCACGAATGGCCAAGCTTTTCCTGCGGAATCCGGAGAATCTGGCTGTATAACCATGAAACAGATGAAATCATCCGTATCCGCACAGAAGGTTCGGATACCCTGGGAAATCCCAGAGGATATGCAAGAAAAGCTGAAGACTGGGTATGCCATGAAATGTGGAGTGATGATGGAAAAACCATCATTTATCATGGCGGCTATCAGGATGGTCCTGCTATGGTGGGAAAATATGATATGGAACGTCGCTGTTACTGGGAGATTGCATTGCCGGATGATTATGATGCGTATGGTCATTTTACTATGGATCATATGGGAAATCTGGTTTGCGACGGATATTTTAAGTACCCGTGGGACGTGAAGAAAGTTCGGGAAAACAGTACGGACAATGGTCCGGATCCCCATAAAAAAGATGCAGAATACATCTGCAAGGTGCTGCCGGAGTGGGAAAAAGGAAGTCTTACCTGGATTCCGCTGTGTAAACATGAAAGCGACTGGTTAGGTCAGGACGCTCATCCTCATCCAATTTACAGTCATACCGGAGACAGGGTGTTTTTTAACAGCCGAAGTGGGAAAACAGTGAATGTTTATATGGT
>URUX01000048.1 GCA_900551135.1 uncultured Clostridium sp. | reverse complement strand
GGACAAATAGATTAAGAGTCTTTGTAATTGTCATACAATATAATCAATTAAGTTAAAATTACGTGCAATTTAGGAGGTATCTATTTTATGCAACGTCAGTTAAAAAAGCGCCTTAATGTAAGTATCCCTGTTCGCCTTGCTAATCGTTTGGAATGTGATTCCATTGAATATGGATTAGCTAAATCTGTTATCGTTCAAAATGCCTTAATGCTCTATTATCAAAATACTGATTCTCTTGTTAATAAACAAGCTTCTGCGTCAAGTGTTGCCATAACCTAGTGGGGAGTGACTGGCAGTTTCTTTTATTTGATTGAAATTTGTAAAAAAGATTGTCAAATTATAACAGTTATTGTATTATTGAAACATGGGAAACCAAAAGCTAGGCGGCTTATCCTCCTTTTTCGGAGGGGCTTACCCTCCAGACGTAAGAAAGGAGGGCTTGCCAATGTATGTTACATATCCTGATTTAGTTCAGTTTTGTATATTCATTGTTGCCCTTGTCAGTCTCATTTTTGAGATTTCCAAGGGTAGAAAATAGCCGCCATTACTCGCAATAATGACGGCTGGCCTTATAAAAGGTTAAGTTTTCTAATTATTTGAGGGTAAGCCGCTTTTTGGTTTCCCTTTTTATATCTTCACTATATCACATATATAGTAATAATTCAAGTTTATACAAATTATTTTTAAATATTGCGTCCAGTTTTATAAGATTGCTTCAATCCTTCTATTCTTCCCATTTCCCCATCTTGTATAGCCTTTACTATCTTCATTTCTTTTTTAAACTGTTTTTTAAATGGACTTTCTTTTGCTTCATCAGATACAACTATTTCCCCGTATTCTTTTTCATACTCTTTTATTGCTTTTTTAATTAAGTTTTCTGTATAATTGCTTGAACTTCGATTTTCCATATTTGTTAAATAGGCTAACTTTTCATTTGTTATTGCATCAGTATATACGGTTATTCTCGGCTTATAACTTGGCATTATATTATACCCCTCTTTCATAACTTTTTGGTACTGTTAGGTACATTGGAAACCGTCCACATGAAGTCACATTTTCAGATATAGCAATAGGAATAGGTTTAATTGAGGTTTTGTTCTTGTGTAACCGTCATTATAGTAGTAACTGACTTTTGTGTACAACTATCTGGTTTCTGGAAACGTGAATTTCATTTACTGGTTCTACTAGTGCGCATTAGTAACAGTTTTCTAACTTCGTTATCGTTAAGTTGCGATATACTTCCCCTACTTACGGAATAACCAATTTTACACGGGTTCGGCATTGGCTTATTTAAGTGATGCCCTTACTCTTGTATCAAAAATGGAGGTGCATTTTGGGGATAGCTTCGATAAGAAAAAGTGGGAAAATTACGTTTCCTCTTTATGTGATTTGTCCATTGTACATGATTATTTACTGATACGTCATTTGACTGATTTTCCTGAAATCGTTGATTCTGAATTGTGCGATTTCTTTTCCAATCTGGAAGATATTTACCAGACTGAAATTTATTTTCGTTTTCTTCATACTGTTCTTGATTCCCCCATTCAGGGACATTGGATGATGTTTTGCTGATGGCTGGAAAGAAGTGCTATGCGGCCGTCACGTAGGTGACGCCGCTGGCACTGTTACAAGACAAAAATACTATTTCTAAAGTAAATACAAATCGACTTGCCAGTTCAAACTGGTCAGCCCCCCACCTAGTAATACGGAGGCAGAAAAGCCAGAAAGGAAATTTTATGAATATTGGCAATGAAACAACTTCGACTAATGGCCTGTTTATCTCGGGCGACTGGTTATCTTTTACAATTAAAAATATTATGACGGTTTCACAGGTAATTGATTTATTTGGATTAAATCCGGAACAGATGCAAGATGGTTTAGTCAGCCGTTTTGATTATCGTTCCCATATGAAACACCGTATTTATCCGGTTTCGATTTTGTATGATGGTAATGAGGACATGGGGATACATGTGGATGTGTCCGGTTCTGCTGTTGGATATTTTTTACAATGTTATGCAAACAGGCATACGGATAAACCGACTCCTTTTAATTCTTTTGCTTATGAGGTGGAAACTTCCTTTCCGGTAATGCTGTGCACCTATTTGTTTACCGTTTGGAACGGAAACTTTCATTTCCATTTTCCTCACATAAGTTACGGCATAACTTTGCAACCAATTTTTGTATTGATAATATCAACGAAAAGGGAAATAGTTGTGTCTACGATTTGAGCATTTTAATGGGGCATGAAAGCATAGAAACCACTAAAAAATACGAGCATTTTGCCCATGAATTAGTAGCCGCTAAGAATAATATTTCACACTTGGATATGACCTTTAAAGCCTTGTAGAATAAGGTTTTCTGGATTTGTAGAATAAAAAAAGCACCAACCCCGCAGTTCTCGGTCTGCAAAATCAGTACTTTTCAGTGCACCTTCAGGGACTCGAACCCTGGACAAATAGATTAAGAGTCTACTGCTCTACCAACTGAGCTAAAGGTGCGTCTCTTAAGTTTTGTTTTGTGCTTGTCTCAAGCACGTGTGTTAGTATATCTTATCTTTCAGGAAAAGTCAATAGTTTTTTTAAAATTTTTTTATTTTTTTCAAAAACCGGATTCAGGACTGAACTCTGTCCTGGATCCGGCCTGTTTGATTGGGCTTTGCTGTCCGTTTTTATAATGCCTTATCCAGTGCGTCCATTAATACTTCCCGCTTCTGTACTCCAACCATTTTTGCCTCTACCTGTCCGTTTTTAATTACCAGCAGAGTCGGGATAGACATTACACCATATTTCATGGCTACTTCCTCATTGTTGTCTACATTCAGTTTGCCTACTTTTGCCTTTCCGTCATACAGTTCTGCCAATTCTTCTACTACCGGAGCCATCATTTTGCAGGGACCGCACCAGTCTGCATAAAAATCTACCAGAACCGGCTTATCAGACTTTAATACTTCGTTTTCAAAATTCTGCGTTGTAAATACCATTTCCATAGTGATTCTCCTTTACGATTTCTTTTTGCATTTCTTTTTGCATTTGTCTTGTTTACATTCCAGAACTTTGCATACCTCTAAAAAGCAGTTTCGTATATGCAAAGCCTTTCGATCGAATTCTGTTTTGTCGCAAGTGGCGCATTGCAGCCGCCGAACCAGTTTAGGAGGCAGATTCATTAAGCAACTCACTTTTTTATTAGTGTATGCCCAAAAAACTGTTTCATACTCTCTTTGCAATCAGCTTGCAGATGGCATTGCCTTTTTCCACAAATTTTGTTTCGTACTCTGTCATCACATTCCCTTCTGCCATCGGGCTGTTGTGAAGATCAAAAGTCTGTTCTGTAATCTGCCATCCGGCTGCCGGAATTGCTTCCAGGGAATATTCAAATAATCCTCTGTTGTCTGTCTTAAACTCAACGCTTCCATCCCTTGCCAGAATCTTATCATACACTGCCATAAACTCTGGTGAAGTCAAACGCCTTTTCGCATGCCTGTCTTTTGGCCATGGATCAGAAAAATTCAGATAAATCTTATGAACTTCTCCCTCTTCAAACACCTCTGTAAGTTCTTTGGCATCCACACAAAGGAACCAGATGTTTGACAGTTCCAGTTCTTCTCTCTTTTGTAAACCTCTGAGAAGAACACTGGGATAGCGTTCGATTCCAACATAATTAATCTCTGGATGAGTCTGGGCCAGTTCCATAATGAACTTGCCTTTTCCCATACCGACTTCTATTTCTACCGGGTTACTGTTTCCAAACAGTTTTGCCCACTGACCCTTTTGAGTTTTAGGCTCCTGAACCACATACGGGCTGGCGCCGATGCTGTCTTCTGCTCCTTTTATATGACGCAGTCTCATAGTTTCCTCCATTGTAATTCTTTTTCCTACTTTTTCAGTATACATTAATTTCCCGTATTTTGGCAAGTGTTTTTTCTCTCCGGTTTGTCTTTTTCCTCCCTCAGACAGCTTTTCCATATAAAAAGCAGAGTTTCCATTAAAAACGCAAAAACAAAATTTCATTTTTCACCCAAACGTTTGACTTTAATTCAAAAAAATTAAATATTTTCCGAAAATTTAAGTGCAAATTTTGTCAGAATCTAGTATAATGAAATATATTAAGTCGATTTTGCTAGAAGGAGGTTTTCATATGGGACAGCCGCTTAATATTTGGGAGAAAATACAGCAGGGCGTCAGCGAAACCGAGCGCCTTATCGCACAGAAAGATTATAATAAAGCAATGATTCAGGCACGCCAGACTCTGGAAGTAATGGTAAAATCCCTTGGAAATAAAGCCTACCACCATTGACCAGCTCTACGAAGGACGCTGGATTGATAAAAGCACAAGGGAACATTACCATAAGATTCGTATAATTGGAAATAAAGCCGCCCATGAAGACAATAACAGCGCAGCAGATGCAAGTCTGGCTCTCACGCTGCTTTCACAGGAGGCCTATGCGTTCTCTGATTATAAAACAGAACGAAGAACCAATACTGCCTATATTCCGGCAGAATCTGTTCATACCGGAAACCGGTCCGGCCACCACACTACAGCAAGAAGCGGTTCTGCCGGAAGATCTTCTGGCAACAGGCGGCCTTCTAACAGTAAAAAACGCCGCAAACGCGGAATCAGTCTGCGGGATGTTTTCCCGCTTCTGGCTATTTTGCTTGGCATTGTCTTACTGATTGTTCTAATCCGCGTTTTTATGCCGGATAAGGATAAGAATCCAGAAACGACTCCTTCTGTCTCAACAGAAGCTACCATTCCGGAAACGCCCTCCCCTGAACCGGAGACACCTGCTCCTGAACCGGAAACCACGCCTGCTGCTCCGGCTGAAGGTGTTACATATAAGACTACCGATACCTTAAATGTACGTTATGAACCTTCCACCAGCGCCCGCATTGCGGTACAGCTTGCCCCTGGCACTCCGGTCAATTATGTAGGTGTTCATGACGATTTCTGGAGTATCATTAACTATGAAGGTACTGATCTTTATGTTGCCACCCAGTATCTGACTCAGGAATAACGGCAATCCGAAAAAGCCCTCAATTCATGGGGGCTTTTTTTAATATTTCTGATCATATTTACTATAGCTTTTTAAAAATGGAAGTAGTATAATGTTTGTATTTTTAAAATACAAACATTTCAACTACAACACAAGGAGGTTTTCTTATGGACAAGCTTATTGGAAAAATTTCAGAAATTGAAGCCTCTGCTTCCTCAATAATGGACAGCGTAGCTGATCGCAAGGCTGCACTTTCTGATGAGATTTCCAAACGCACTGCTGCTTTTGATGCCCAGCTGGAGGCAGATACCGAGGCAAAGCTGACTGCTCTCAGAACCCGTCTGGAAGAAGATTTTAACTCCCGTTTAGCCAAGCAGGAGGCTGGCGCCAGGGAAGCTGTCCGACTATTAAATGCTTCTTATGAATCCCATCATATTCAATATGCAAAACAGCTTTTTGAAGAAATGATAAAGGAGTGATCTTATGGGTAATCTGCTAGCCTACAGTGGTTTAACCACCAAGGTAAAGGCCATGCAAAGCCGCCTTCTCACTTCCTCCCAGTTTCAGGAAATGGCTTCTCTGGATTCCGTTGCTGCATGTGTAGAATATTTGAAAAGCCAGCCGGCCTATGAAACAGTTTTAGGCAGTACAGAACCTGGCGAACTCCACCGCAGCGTCATTGAGCAGTATCTGAAACTGTCAGAATACCGGGACTTTGACCGACTTTACCGTTTTTCAAATCTAAACCAGCGAAAATTTTTAGATTTCTATTTTATGCATTATGAAGTTGCACTTCTAAAAAGATGTCTTAGAAGTATTATCGGACATTCTCCGCTGGATTTTGATTTATCTTTGTTTCAGCAGTTTTTTGACAGCCGTTCTTCTTTAGACTTTTCTAAAATTGCGGAAGCCAAATCCCTGCCTCAGTTTACAGCAGCCCTGGAAGGGTCTGTATTTTATCCTCTCTTATCCAGCCTTAGCCGTGAAGACAGTATTTCGCTGTTTGATTACGAAAATGGTCTGGATATGTTTTACTTTAAAACCATGTGGCAGATTATGAATAAAAAAATTAAAGCCTCGGACCGGAAGATTTTAGTTCAGTGCTTCGGAAGCCGCATGGATATGCTGAATATTCAATGGATTTACCGCTGTAAACAATTTTATCATTTAGCACCGGCTGATATATATGCCCTTTTGATCCCGATTCAATACCGCTTAAAAGCTTCTGATATTCATAATCTAACCGAGTCAGAGACTATTGACGGCTTTTTTTCTGTCCTAAACTCCACCTGGTACAGACGGGAATTGGAGAACATCCCAGTCAAACACCCCAATCCGGAGGTTCTGGCCCGCCAGGTACACGAGCATATTTATCAATATACAAGCCAAAAGGAACCTTATTCCGTTGCCATATTAAGTGCTTATTTCTACCGCAAGGATAAAGAAATCCAGCAGCTAATTACCATTATTGAAAGTATCCGCTATGGAGTCCCTTCTCAAACTATTCTTTCTTCCATAGCAAATTCCAATTAAAGGAGGTCTAGTATCTTGATAGAGAAAATGAAATTCTTGAGTATTTCAGGCCCCAGGGATGATATTGACCGAGTTGTAGATCAGTACCTGTCCAGGTATGAAATTCATCTTGAGAATGCGTTATCTGAATTAAAAACCGTCCGGGATCTTCGTCCCTTTACGGAAAGCAATCCTTACCGAGCAGAATACCAGAGGGCATCTGAACTTGCTGCTCCATTTTTAGCAGATGTTCCTTCCGCGCCGCCTGCAGACATGGATGCGGCAGAAGCTGCTGCTGTCATTCAGGAGTTGGATCTTCTGGTAAATGGACTCAATACAGAAAAAGAAAACAAACTGGCCAAACGGAACACTCTGGAAGAGTCTTTAAATAAAGTCCTTCCATTTGTCGGATTGGACTATGATATTAACCAGATTCTGCAGTTTAAATATGTGAAATTCCGTTTCGGACGAATTTCCCATGAATACTACGAGAAATTTTCTTCTTTTGTATATGATACCATTGATACCATCCTGTTCCCCTGCCATGAGGACGAAAACTATGTCTGGCTTGTCTACTTTGTTCCTGACCGGCTGGCAGATAAGGTAGATGCCATTTATGCTTCCATGCATTTTGAGCGCTTTTACGTACCGGACGAATATACCGGCACCCCAAAAGAAGCCTGCTCTTTGTTAAAAGAACAGATTGCTTCCCTGAACACAGAAATCCAGGCTTTAGAAAACCGGATTGTTTCTGAGACGGAAAGCCGGAAAACCCGACTGTTAATGGCTTATTCCAGACTGAAGGTATTTACCAGCAATTTTGATATCCGAAAAATGGCTGCCTGCACCAAACATGAAGAGCACACCTTCTACATTTTATGCGGCTGGATGTCTGAAGCTGATGCGGCTGACTTCCAAAAGGAACTTGCCGGAGATAATGATACCTTCTGCATTGTGGAAAACAATCATACCAATCTGTTAAACGGACCGCCAACCAAGATGAAAAATCCAAAGCTGTTTAAGCCCTTTGAAATGTTTATCGACATGTACGGCCTTCCAGCTTATAACGAAATCGATCCTACTATTCTGATTGGTATTACCTACTCTTTCCTATTCGGATTTATGTTTGGAGATGTTGGACAGGGATTATGCCTGTTAGCTGGCGGTTTCCTGCTTTATCGGTTTAAGAAGATGAATCTGGCGGCTATTATTTCCTGCTGCGGTTTCTTCTCTACAATCTTCGGATTTTTATTTGGCAGTATTTTCGGATTTGAAGACATCATTGACCCCCTGTGGCTAAGACCGGCAAAGGCCATGACCAATCTTCCGTTTATTGGCATGTTAAATACGGTATTTGTTGTTGCTATTGCCATTGGAATGGGCATTATCCTGATGACCATGGTTCTCAATATTATTAATGCCTATAAGGCCCATGAACCTGCAGAATCCTGGTTTGATACCAATGGTATCGCCGGCTTCGTATTTTATGCCAGCCTGGTAACCACCATTGTGCTTTATATGACTGGCAGACCGCTTCCGGCAACCATTATACTGATCGTCATGTTCCTGATTCCGCTGGCTCTGATTTTCCTGAAAGAGCCTCTCACCGCCATGGTGGAAAAAAAGGCGGAAAAAATCGAAGGCGGCAAGGGAATGTTTGTAGTACAGGGTTTTTTTGAAATGTTTGAGGTTCTGCTCAGCTACTTCTCCAATACTCTGTCCTTTGTCCGTGTCGGCGCATTTGCTGTCAGCCACGCTGCTATGATGGAGGTTGTCCTGATGCTGGCAGGTGTTGAATCCGGCAATCCCAACTGGGTTGTCGTAGTTCTTGGCAACCTGTTTGTATGTGGTATGGAGGGCCTGATTGTGGGCATCCAGGTGCTTCGTCTGGAATATTACGAACTGTTCAGCCGATTCTACCGCGGCACAGGACGAGCTTTTAAGCCTTATGGAAAGACCGCCGCGTAATATTAAACTTGTTGTTTCATTTATACTTTTCACATAAAAAGGAGATTATTATTATGACATTAGCAGTAAAAATCACATTAGCTCTGGCATTAATTTTAAGTATCGCAGTACCGTTTGGCGCATTTGCAGCAGGAGAAAAAACCAGAGGACGTTATAAAACCGCTCTGGCTGTCAATGTATTCTTATTCTTCGGCACATTAATCGTATCCAGCGCATTGATGTTTTCCGGAAATGCATTTGCAGCAGAAGCCGCTGCTGAGTCCGCTTCTTCCGCTGCCGGATGGGGTTATCTGGCAGCCGCTTTAGCAACCGGTATGTCCTGTATCGGCGGCGGTATTGCTGTTTCTGCTGCTGCTTCCGCTGCATTAGGAGCTATCAGCGAGGACGGCTCTATTCTTGGTAAATCCTTAATCTTCGTTGGTCTTGCCGAAGGTGTCTGCTTATACGGATTGATCATTTCCTTCATGATCTTAGGTAAACTGTAATTCTATGAAAATGTATCTGATTAGCGACAATATCGACACTCTGACCGGTCTGAGGCTGGCCGGTGTCGAAGGCAGCGTCGTCCACGAAAAGACGGAGTTAAAAGAAGCCCTTGATAAAGTTTTAGCCGATAAAGACATCGGAATTATTCTTCTGACGGAAAAATTCGGCAGGGAATTTCCAGAAATCATTAATGAAGTAAAACTGGAACGGAAATTTCCTCTGATTGTTGAAATTCCAGATCGCCATGGTACCGGCCGCAAGCCCAACTTTATCACTTCTTATGTCAATGAAGCAATTGGACTGAAATTATAACATGGAAAGCAGGTGACTTACTTTGACAACCGAGGAGAAATTACAGCATTTTCTGGACATCTGTATGGAGGATGCCAGAGAAAAAAGTTCCCGCCTGTATGATGAATATGCCTCTGCCTTAGAAAAGGCTTTTGAAGAACACAAAGCAGAAGCTTCCAGACGCCTCGAAATGCAGCTTCAGGGAGAATCCGAAAAGCTGGAACGGGAAATGAATAAAAAACTGGCTTTAGCTCAAATCAACTTAAAACGTATGCTGAGCAAGCGCCAGGAAGAATTAAAAGATATGCTGTTTGTGGAAGTCCGGAATATGCTGGCTGATTTTATGGCAACTCCGGCTTATCCCAAACTTTTGGAAAACCAGATTCAGGCTGCCCAGAAATTAGCAGGCAGCAATGATATTATTATTTATATTGATCCGGCAGATGCGCCTCTGCTTCAGAGACTTTCTCTGACCAATCGGGATGCTGTTAAAATCAGCCAGTATTCCTTTGCAGGCGGAACCCGCGCTATCGTGCCCCAGTCTCACATTTTGATTGATAATTCCTTTGAAACGAAGTTAGAGGAAGCCAAACACAATTTTCACTTTGACTTAGGAGGTGAATCCCATGAATAGTACCGGAATCATATATGGCATCAACGGACCTGTCGTCTATCTGCAGGATGATGCCGGTTTCCAGATGAATGAGATGGTTTATGTCGGAACCAGCCGCCTGGTAGGCGAGGTTATCGGACTTACATCAGGCCGCACTACGATTCAGGTATATGAGGAAACCTCCGGAATCAAGCCAGGAGAACTTGTAACCGGTACAGGCGCTCCCGTTTCTGTCACTCTGGCTCCTGGTATCTTAAATAATATTTTTGATGGTATTGAACGTCCCTTAGGAGAGATTGCAAAGAAAGACGGCGCCTATATCAGCCGTGGCGTTTCTGTGGATTCCCTGGACAGAACAAAAAAATGGAAAACCCACATGGTAGTGAAAAAAGGCGATCAGCTTCTGCCTGGTTCCATTATTGCAGAAGTTCCGGAAACCAGAGCCATTGTTCACAAGGTTATGGTTCCTCCTGATCTGGACGGTTACGTACTGGACGTCGTACCAGACGGAGAATATACCATCGACGACGTTCTGATTACCCTTCAGCTTCATGACGGCAGCGAACGCAAACTGACCATGACCCAGAAATGGCCTATTCGTACCCCAAGACCTACTGCCAGACGCTTCCCTGCTACAAAACCTCTGGTAACCGGTCAGCGTATCCTGGATACCCTGTTCCCTATTGCCAAAGGCGGTACTGCAGCTATTCCAGGCGGTTTTGGTACAGGAAAGACCATGACCCAGCATCAGATCGCAAAATGGTCTGACGCAGATATTATTATCTATATCGGCTGTGGTGAGCGCGGCAATGAAATGACCCAGGTTCTGGAAGAATTTACCCATCTGATAGACCCCAAATCCGGCAAGCCTCTGATGGATCGGACCACCTTAATTGCCAATACCTCCAACATGCCGGTTGCAGCCCGTGAGGCAAGCCTTTACTCTGGTCTGACCCTGGCAGAATATTACAGGGATATGGGCTACCATGTAGCCATTATGGCGGACTCCACTTCCCGTTGGGCAGAAGCTCTCCGCGAGTTGTCCGGACGATTGGAGGAAATGCCTGCTGAGGAAGGTTTCCCTGCGTACCTGGCATCCCGTCTTTCCGCATTTTACGAAAGAGCCGGAATGATGCAAAATCTGAACGGCACAGAGGGATCGGTTTCCATTATCGGCGCAGTTTCCCCTCAGGGCGGCGACTTTTCCGAACCGGTTACCCAGAACACAAAGCGTTTTGTCCGCTGCTTCTGGGCATTGGATAAATCCCTGGCTTATGCAAGACACTTTCCTGCCATCCACTGGCTTAACAGCTATTCAGAATACTTAACCGATCTGGCTCCCTGGTATACCGACAACGTAGACAAGCGCTTTGTAGATTACCGCAACCAGATGGTTTATCTCTTAACCCAGGAAAGCAGCTTAATGGAGATTGTAAAGCTGATTGGCGCCGACGTGCTGCCAGATGACCAGAAACTGATTCTGGAAATCGCCAAGGTTATCCGTGTTGGTTTCCTGCAGCAAAATGCTTTCCACAAGGATGATACCTGCGTTCCCATGACCAAGCAGTTCCGAATGATGGAAGTCATCCTTTACCTGTATAAAAAGAGCAAAATCCTGATTTCCATGGGAATGCCTATGTCCGTATTAAAACAGAGTCCGATTTTTGATAAAATCATCTCCATCAAATACGATGTTCCCAATGACAGACTGGATTTGTTTGACAACTATATGAAACAGATTGACCAGTTCTATGACCAGGTTATGGAAACAAATGCGTAAAGGAGGGCATATATATGGCAATTGAATATTTAGGCTTAAGCGCAATTAACGGCCCTCTGGTAGTTCTGGAAGGCCTTCAGAATGCCGCATATGACGAGATTGTAGAAATGACCGTAGGCGGCAAAGAAAAGAAACTGGGACGTATTATTGAAATCTACAAAGATAAAGCGATTATTCAGGTCTTTGAAGGCACAGAAGGCATGGCTCTTCGCAATACCCATACCCGTCTTACCGGACATCCCATGGAAATTGCTGTTTCAGAATCCATGCTGGGACGTACCTTTAACGGTATTGGAGAGCCAATCGACGGTCTGGGAGACATTATCTCAGACGTAAAACTGGACATTAACGGCAAACCTTTAAATCCCGTTACTAGAGAGTATCCCAGAAACTACATCCGTACCGGCATCTCTGCCATTGACGGACTGACCACTCTGATTCGCGGACAGAAGCTTCCTATTTTCTCCGGAAATGGACTTCCCCATGACCAGCTTGCTGCCCAGATTGTCCAGCAGGCGTCTCTGGGAGAGGACTCTGACGAAGAATTTGCCATCGTATTTGCCGCCATGGGCGTTAAGTACGATGTAGCAGAATACTTCCGCCGTACTTTTGCAGAAAGCGGCGTTTCCTCCCACGTAGCCATGTTTGTCAACCTGGCAAACGATCCGGTAGTAGAGCGTCTTCTGACCCCTAAGATTGCATTAACTCTGGCCGAATACCTTGCCTTTGAAAAAGGAATGCACATTCTGGTTATTTTAACGGACATGACGTCCTTTGCTGAGGCCATGCGGGAGGTGTCTTCTTCCAAGGGAGAGATTCCTTCCCGTAAAGGTTTCCCAGGATATTTATACAGCGAACTGGCAACCATTTATGAGAGAGCTGGAATTGTAGCAGGCGTCAACGGTTCTGTAACCCAGATTCCGATTCTGACCATGCCGAATGATGACATTACGCACCCCATTCCAGACTTAACCGGATACATTACGGAAGGTCAGATTGTACTGGACAGAACTCTGCAGGGACAGTCCATTTACCCGCCTATCAATGTGCTTCCGTCCCTTTCCCGTCTGATGAAAGACGGTATCGGCGAAGGGTACACCAGAGCAGACCATCAGGCAGTTGCCAACCAGCTTTTCTCCTGCTATGCAAAAGTAGGAGATGCCAGAGCACTGGCATCCGTTATTGGTGAAGACGAGCTGTCTCCCATTGATAAAAAATATCTGGAATTCGGCAAGGCCTTTGAGACTCGCTTTGTAGGCCAGGACGTTCACGAAAACCGTTCCATTCTGGATACCTTATCCATTGGCTGGGAGCTGCTTGGAATGCTTCCCAGAGAAGAACTGGACCGTATTGATACCAAGATTCTGGATCAGTATTACAAACCTGCAGAAGCGGCTGAATAACCAGACAGGAGGGCTTTTATGAATCCAAATACGTTTCCTACCAAGGGCAATCTGATTCTGGCAAAAAACTCTCTGGCCCTGGCCCGTCAGGGATACGGACTGATGGATAAAAAGCGGAATATTTTAATTCGGGAACTTATGGGGCTCATTGACCAGGCCAAAGATATACAGTCCGAAATTGACGTTACTTTTACCGAAGCCTATCAGGCTCTCCAGCAGGCCAATATTGATTTGGGTATTAACTACGTTCAGGAAATTGGTCTGTCTATACCGGTAGAAGATTCTATCAAGATTAAAACCCGCAGCATCATGGGTACCGAGATTCCCCTGGTTCAGTATGATAAAAAACCGGTACTTCCTTCTTACTCCTTTTACAGCACCACCGAAAGTCTGGATATTGCCAAGCTGAAATTTGAGAAGGTAAAGGAACTGACCATCCGGCTGTCTATGGTAGAAAATTCCGCTTACCGTCTGGCAACCAACATTAAAAAAACCCAGAAACGGGCAAATGCTTTAAAAAATATCACGATTCCAACTTATGAAGCATTAACAAAAAATATTTCCAATGCTTTGGAAGAAAAGGAACGAGAAGAATTTACCAGATTAAAGGTAATTAAACGAACTCAGGAAAAGAGAGGCCATTAGGCTGACGCCCTGTCTTTCTACCCGCTTTCAGCGAGCTGCAAGGCAGGGCTTTTTTACAATAACCATATTGGAGGATTTTCGAATGAAACTTTTGCACAACCTGGCTGGTTTTCTGTCGGCCCTGTGTCTGATGGCAATCCTGCTTATCACTTCTGTGGAAGCTGTCGCCTACTGGACTCCCGGTTACTTTGAAAAAGAGTATACCAAATATCAGGTTCTGGATGATCTGCCGGATATGACTATGGATGATTTACTTATCGTAACCGATGAGATGATGGATTATTTAAGAGGTAATCGAGACGATCTGCACGTTTTTACAACCATGAGCGGAGAATACCGTGAATTTTTTAATGAACGGGAGATCGCCCATATGGAAGATGTAAAAGAATTGTTTTTAGGCGGCCTGGCAATCCGCAGGGCGGCCATTGTCCTGCTTGCTGTCTGTATGGTCTTTCTAATCCTTACAAAAGCCAGTCTTCTGGCCGTCCTCCCTAAAACGATATGCCTTGGTGTTGGGGCCGTATTTCTGGCTGCCGGTATACTGGGCGGAATCATTGCTTCCGATTTTAATAAGTACTTTATCATCTTCCATCATATCTTTTTCGATAATGATCTGTGGATTTTAGATCCAGCCACCGACATGCTGATTAACATTGTGCCGGAACCTTTCTTTATGGATACGGCCTTTCGGATTCTGGCTGTTTTTTGCGGTTCTGCTGCCCTGATTTTTCTGCTCTGCCTGTTTTTATGGCGGAAACAGCGCAAAACCGCCTTTACTTGTCCGCAAAAATAGCCTATACTGTAAAAAAACAAATGTTACATGGAGATTAATCATTTATGACATATTTTTACAGACGAAGTACCCAGGCTGTTTCCCGGGTACTTCTGTGGGTGTTTCTTTTATTAGGATTGTTTCCTATGACCGCCTTTGCCGCCCCATCCTGGCCAGATAATGTCTACGTTGAAGCAGAAGGCGGTATTGTTATGGATGCAGATTCCGGCGCAGTACTGTATGGAAAAAATATCCACCAGCAGTACTACCCGGCCAGTATTACAAAAATTCTGACTGCATTAATTGTCATAGAAAACTGTGACCTGGATGAAATGGTCACCTTTTCTTATGATGCGATTTTTAATGTAGAAGAAAACTCCAGCAACATGGCCGCATCCGTCGGTGACGTTCTGTCAGTCAGAGACTGCCTTTACGGCCTGATGCTTGCTTCTGCCAATGAAAGCGCCAATGCTCTGGCTGAACATGTGGCCGGTTCTACAGAAGCGTTTGCTGATATGATGAATCAAAAGGCAGCTGAACTTGGATGTCAGGACAGCCATTTTGCCAACCCCAACGGACTGGACGACGAGGCGCACTATTCCACCGCCTATGACATGGCGCTGCTGGGGTGCGCGGCGGTGAATGAGCCGACGCTGCGGCGGACGGCCTCCACACAGACGGCGGTCATCGGCGG
>URUX01000047.1 GCA_900551135.1 uncultured Clostridium sp. | reverse complement strand
AATGACGGTAACGCCTAAATCCCGGTTAATCTGTTTTAACAATTGAAGAATAGCCTTTGTCGTATTGGGGTCCAGAGCACTGGTGGCTTCATCACATAACAGTACTTTTGGATTGGTTGCCAGGGCTCTGGCAATGGCTACCCTCTGCTTTTGTCCTCCGGAAAGCTGAGCCGGATAAGCTTTCATCCGTTCCTCCAGCCCCACCATCTGAAGCAGTTCCTTCGCCCTTTCCTGGGCTTCTTTTCTGGGTACTCCCGCAATTTCCAAAGGGAAGCAGACATTCTGCAGTACATTTCTCTGAGCCAGAAGGTTAAACTGCTGGAAAATCATTCCCATGGATCTTCTGGCAGCACGAATCCCCGTTTCTCCCAGATCTCCCAAACTCTGTCCTTCAAAAATCACCTTTCCGGAAGTAGGTTTTTCCAAAAAGTTAATACAACGGACCAGGGTGCTCTTTCCGGCTCCCGACAAACCGATAATACCAAAAATCTCACCCTTTTCAATCTCCAGATTGATATTGTCCAGAGCATTGACTGTACCATTGGCAGTCTGGAACTGTTTGCCCAGCCCTTCCAGCTTAATAATTGCCTCTGCTGACATCTCACTCTTCCTTTCTCTTTTTGATTCATATGCCATCGGATTCATCCCCACAATATTCAAAAGGGGCCGCAAGCCCTGCACAGACCCGCGACCCCTTTATAATCATTTTGCTTATTGATTTCTGAATATCTTTCCAAATACCAAAGATTTCAGGGCTCATCACAACATCTATACATTCAGACTCTCTATCAGTTTTTATCCCATACGAACATTCGGCACATGTCCCACATGCCGTTCATCATGTCCATATTCATCTCCATGGATAAAAACTGACGCATAAAATCCTCCTGCCTTCTGATTTTGCCAAAATCAGAATCTTGTTGTCTGGTCATGTTTGCCTGACCAGGTTGTAACGATTTTAGTACAGACCATCCGGTTTGTCAAGTACTTTATCTTCTTCCAGTTTTATAACTGTCCGCCATGCATTTTCCCTATGCGCACAGATCGATAATAACCTGGGCGAAAATTTCCGCACTGACTACCAGTTCATCCACCACTGCAAACTCGTCTGCTCCGTGCATCCGGTTGTCCGTCTCCGGCATGGCTGCGCCAAAAGCAACACCATTCTTCAAGTTGTGAACATAGGTGCCTCCGCCGATTGCCAGACACTCTCCCTTTCTTCCAGTATAATCCTCATATACCTTTAATAATGTCTTAACAAAATCGGAATTGCCGTCAACATGGTGAGGCGGAGTCATAGACTTGTTTAACAAAGTGAGACCCTCCTCTGCCATTCTGCTGCGTACTGCTTCCAGGGTATTTTCCTCGTTGGAGCAGATTGGACAGCGGCTGTCGAAAGTACCGTCTAAGCTGCCTTCTTCTATCTTTAACATGGAAAATGCCACCGTCATACGGCCGGATAACTCATCCTGCATATCAATGCCTAATGCAGCGCCATGTACGTCGCCATGAGGGAATAATTTTACTAATTTCTTTACAAACTCAACTTGCGGACATTCTGCCAGCGGAAGGCGGCTGACCAATTCCAGCAATGCAGTCAGCGCATTCTTTCCAGATTCCGGGCTGGATGCATGAGCGCCTGCTCCAACTGCGGTAATGGTATAGATTGGATCGTCTTCCAGGGAATCCTGGGCTGTTAACTGAAACTCCATATCCTGTTCTGTTTCTGCTTTGTCAATAATCGGACGAATATCATCCAGAGTCAGCTTTCCAAGTTCAATGGTAGCAAATGCCTTGCCTGGAACCACATTTTCTTTGATGCCTGCTTCAAAAGAAACCAGTCTTGGAAGGGCTTCTGATTCGTCCCACTCTGCTGTAAAGTGTCCTGCCAGACGTCCTTTTTCGATATTAACAACCGGATAAGACGCATCTGGTGAAAACGTCATAGGCGCTTCCGGCTCAATGTCATAATAATGAGCGATATCAGAACTTCCACATTCCTCATCCGTTCCCAGAATCAGACGCACATTTTTCTTTAACGGAATTCCCAATTCCTTTACACAGCGCATTGCATACAGGGCGGCAACTGCCGGTCCTTTATTATCCGCTGTTCCGCGTCCATAAATCTTTCCATCTTTTACTACCGGTTCAAACGCTTCTGTCTCTGTCCAGCCCTCTCCTGCCGGAACGATATCCAGATGGGCCAGAATATCCAGATGTCTCTCCATTGCGCCAAAGTCTACGGTGCCTACATAGCTGTCATAATTGGTTGTAGTGAATCCATACTTTTCAGCCATAGAAAGGGCAACTCCCAATGCGCGGAATGTTCCGTTCCCAAAGGGCATTCCTACTTTGTAAGCCATCTTTTCGCTGTTAATCCGGCACAGCGTGCAAATATCCTCCAGCATTTCCTGTTTGTGATCTTCAATATACTTTTTAATCTGCTCTTTATACATATGCCTATCTGTCCTTTCCATTCACTCTGTCATGTTCGGCTATTTCATCATACCAGCCAGAATCTCTCCTACTGCTTTTCCGTCTGCCTTGCCTTTTACCTGCGGCATTAAAACTTTCATAATTCTGCCTTTGTCTTTCGCCGAAGGCGTATCGATTGCCAGTTCCTTTAATACTCCGGCAATCACTTCTTTAATCTGCTCCGGCGTTAAATCTGCCGGTGCAAAATCCTGATACACAGCCAGTCTCTTTGCTGCTTCTAAGCGAATATCCTCCCGGTCTGCCGGAGCGGTATCCATGGTTTCTTTTACCTGCTTGATTTCCTTTTTGACAATGGCGTTTTCCTCGTCCTCTGTCAAAGGAGCCCGCTTGTCAATCTCCGCATTTTTCAGTGCGCTTAACAGCATAGACAGGGAATCTTTGCGCTCCTTGTCTTTGGCTTTCATAGCTTCTACCATGGCGGCTCTTACAACATCAATCTTGCTCATAGTCTTTCCCCTTTCTTGGCTTGTAACAATCCTTAATTTCTGTAACAGTTCAGCTATGCGAAGATTCAGACAGAAAAAGCGTTGAAAACTTGCTTTCATATGAATTTTCCTGTCTGAATCTTCATAAGGCTAACGTCCGACGCTTCTTGTCCGCAGTAAGCGGGCAAGAAGATGCCAGGCTGAACGGTTACTAATTTCTTCCAAACTCACTGAGAACCAGGCCTGGATTACGTTCTTCTACCATGCCTACGCTCCAGCTGTTGACAAATAACAGCAGCGGATTGCCCTTTAAATCCCGGATCTTCTTCATATCTGAAGTTCCCTGAATCCGTTCTACATCCACTCCTTCTTTATTCTCAACCCAGCGGATATATTCATAAGGCAGGCGATCCAGCCTTACTTCTACATTGTATTCATTCTGCAGACGGTAGGTCAGCACCTCAAACTGCAGGACTCCTACTACGCCTACGATAATCTCCTCCATACCGGTGTTAAATTCCTGGAAAATCTGAATGGCACCTTCCTGTGCAATCTGGTTGACACCCTTTAAGAACTGCTTTCTCTTCATGGTATCAATCTGGCGCACCCTTGCAAAATGCTCCGGCGCAAAGGTAGGAATCCCTTCAAATTCAAACTTTTCATTGGACAAGCACAGAGTATCGCCAATGGAAAAAATACCCGGATCAAATACACCGATAATATCTCCGGCATAGGCTTCTTCCACAATCTTTCTGTCCTGAGCCATCATCTGCTGAGGCTGACTTAAGCGGATCTTTTTGCCGCCCTGGACATGATTTACTTCCATGCCTGCTTCAAACTTGCCGGAGACGATTCTCATAAATGCGATTCTGTCTCTGTGTGCTTTGTTCATATTGGCCTGAATCTTAAATACAAATGCGGAAAACTCGTCCTCAAAGGGGTTAATCTCCCGGGTAATCGCTTTTCTGGCCAAAGGTGAAGTTGTCATAGTTAAAAAGTGCTGTAAAAACGTCTCTACACCAAAGTTGGTCAGTGCAGATCCAAAAAATACAGGAGACAGTTCGCCGGCCCGAACCCGCTCCATATCAAACTCGTCGCTGGCGCCGTCCAACAGTTCAATCTCATCCAGAAGCTGCTGATGGTAATCCGGCCCGATTAACGCGTCTACGTTGGTTCCCTCTACCTCAAACTCCTGGGCAGCCACCTCTTTCTGGCCTCCCATTGCCGCCGTAAAGGTAGTGATTTTCTTGGTATTTCGATCATATACGCCTTTAAAATTCTTGCCGCAGCCAATGGGCCAGTTCACAGGGCAGGTACGGATTCCCAGCACCTCTTCAATCTCATCCATCAGTTCAAAGGGATCTCTGGCCTCCCGGTCCATCTTATTGATAAATGTAAAAATCGGAATATGGCGCATAACGCAGACCTTAAACAGCTTAATCGTCTGGGCCTCTACACCTTTGGAACCATCAATTACCATGACGGCTGAGTCTGCTGCCATCAGTGTACGGTACGTATCCTCTGAGAAGTCCTGATGTCCGGGTGTATCCAGAATATTAATGCAGTATCCATCATAGTTAAACTGCATAACTGAGGAAGTAACGGAAATACCCCTCTCTTTTTCAATCTCCATCCAGTCAGAAACTGCATATTTTGCCGCTTTTCTTCCCTTAACCGTTCCTGCCAGATTAATCGCACCGCCGTAAAGAAGGAACTTCTCTGTAAGGGTGGTTTTACCGGCATCCGGGTGGGAAATAATCGCAAAGGTCCTACGTTTTTTAATTTCTTCAGCAATATTCGCCAAGGGTTTTTCCTCCAAATGTTTTGTTATCTAAAAGATGGACGTCCTGAGCAAAATCTCGGACGTCCCGCAAACTTTCCATAATACTACTTCATTTTAATATTGTTGGTTTATAAAGTCAATACTCTATGAAAATTTCGGCAGAAAAACTCTTAAGGAAACAAGCTTTCAACATTTTTTCCTGTCGAAATCTCTTCATGGCTGAACGGCTGCTTTGGAAATCTCTGTTAAAAGCCGATCTGCTACTTCTTCTTTGGTCATTTTCTCCAACTCCAGTTCCTTCCCGGCAGTAATCAGGGTTACCACATTGGTATCCGTTCCAAACCCGGCTCCGTCTACCTTTAAATTATTTGCAACAATCATATCCAGATTCTTTTTCTTTAACTTTTCTCTGGAATTTTCCAGCATATGCTCGGTTTCCATGGAAAATCCGCACAAAAACTGGCTTTCCCGCCGGTGCGTTCCCAGATATGCCAGAATATCGTCTGTCCGTTCCAGGGCAATCGATAAATTACCGTCTTTTTTCTTTACTTTCTCCGGACTGACAGAGGACGGACGGTAATCTGCAACTGCTGCCGCCTTAATGATCCAGTCCTGTTCCCTGGCCAGGAGCGTAACGTTTTCGAACATCTCCCTGGCTGTGGCAATCTCTACCACCTTTACAAATCTGGGTCTTGGCAGTGCGGTCGGGCCTGTTACTAATGTCACTTCTGCCCCCCGGTAAGCTGCGACCCTGGCAATGGCATACCCCATCTTTCCAGTAGAATGGTTGGTCAGATACCGGACCGGATCCAGGGACTCCTGAGTCGGACCTGCCGTAATCAGGATTTTTCTCCCAGCCAGATCCTTAGGATAGGCTACTGCCTTTCCAATATAGTCAAATAATTCCTCCGGCTCCGGCATCTTTCCGGCTCCCGTATCCCCACAGGCCAGATACCCTGTCTGAGGCTTTAACACTTCCATTCCGTACTGTTCACAAATCTTTAAGTTGTCCTGAGTAATGGGATTTTCATACATATTGGTATTCATGGCCGGTGCAATAATTTTGTGACATCTGCAGGCCAAAGCTGTGGTAGTCAGCATATCATCTGCAATGCCGTGAGCCATCTTTGCAATCACATTAGCGGAAGCCGGCGCTACCATTAATACGTCTGCTGCCTTGGCAAGCGACACATGCTCCACGCTGAATTCAAAGTTCCGATCAAAGGTATCTACCAGGCACTTGTGTCCCGTAAGCGTCTCAAACGTAATGGGGTTGATAAAGTTACATGCATTTTTTGTCATCAGCACATGAACATCTGCTTTTGCCTTGACCAGCATACTGGCAAGACTGGCTATTTTATATGCGGCAATGCTTCCGGTCACTCCCAAAAGCACTGTTTTTCCCTGTAAATTCATGGTAAATTCCTCCTTTGGACTGCTTTACAGCCGGCTTTTCCTATGCTACAATTGCTTCCATCATAACATAATTCCAATATGATGGAAAGGAGTTTCCTTATGATTTTAACGATCGACATGGGAAATACCAATATCGTTATCGGCGGTATTGACGAGAAAAAAACATACTTTGAAGAACGGATAACCACCATCCACTCCCGAACCAGTACGGAGTATGCCCTTCTGATTAAAGATATTCTGGATCTGCACTCCATTGATAAAAGCCAGATCGAAGGAAGTATTGTATCTTCTGTAGTTCCTCCTTTAAATGCGCCAATCCAGTCGGCTATTAAAAAAATCCTCGGCCGCCGTCCTCTCATGGTCGGTTCCGGGATGAAAACCGGCTTAAACATTATTATGGACAACCCCAAAAGCGTGGGAAGTGACCAGATTGTAGATGCAGTGGCAGCCCTTCAGGAATACCCCTGCCCTATTATTGTCATTGACATGGGAACTGCCACCACGATGTCTGTAATCGATAAACATGGAAATTATATCGGCGGTGTCATACTTCCCGGACTGAAAGTCTCCCTGGACTCTCTCAGCAGCAATGCTGCTCAGCTGCCGTTTATCAGTCTGGAAATTCCCGGAAAAGTCATTGGCAAAAACACCATCGACTGTATGCGAAGCGGTATTCTATATGGAAATGCCGCCCAGATGGACGGCATTATTGACAGAATGGAAGAAGAGCTTGGACAGACTGCTTCTGTAGTCGCTACCGGCGGCTTGTCCCGTTTTGTTACCCCTCTGTGCCGCCACAGCATCCATTATGACCAGGCTCTCCTGTTAAAAGGACTGCTGGCCCTGTATCGGAAAAATGTGACGGAAAAGACAGAAAAATAATCCGGATAGCTATTTGAACTCTTCCGTTTCCTGACCGGAATATCCGGTCAGGAAGCATCTGACAGATTCTTTACTTTTCTCATTTTCCAGTAATAGACCGGAACCAGCGGAACCAGAGCCATTACCCAGGCCGCCGGATCGGAAAAACAGATTCCTCTGTAACCAAAGGGTTCTGCGAGGATTAAAATTGCTGCAAACCGGGCAGCCAGTTCAAAGACCCCTCCCAGCATGGGAACCAGGCCGTCTCCCAGGCCCTGCAGCGTGTTCCGATATAAGAAAATTAAACTTAACGGCGGATAGAACCATGCGGATATTTTTAAATATTCAACCCCATACTCCATCATCTGTCCGCTTTCTCCTGAAGCAAATATCTGCATCATATAAGGACCAAACAGGTATACTGCTGCTCCGGTAACCACACTGCACACCAGACAGATGATAAATCCGGCAGATACCCCTTTTTTTACCCGGTCAAATCTCCCTGCCCCCATATTCTGTCCCGTATAGGTCGCCATGGCTACTCCCAGAGATGGGAAGGGCTGGGTGGCAATGTTTCCAATCTTTCCCGCTGCTGAAAATCCGGCTATGTATACCGGTCCCAGCCCGTTTAACGCCGCCTGGACGATCATGGTTCCGATAGCGGTAATAGAAAACTGAAGTCCCATGGGAATTCCCACTCCCAGAAGCTTTTTGATGCTGTATCCATCTCCCCTTATATCCCGTCTGGAAATCTTTAAAATCTCATATTTTCTTGCAATATGGCTTACGCAAAGCAAAGCAGATACCGCCTGGGCGATAAGGGTTGCGTAAGCAGCTCCCGCCACTCCCGTATTGCAGTATAAAATAAACACAATATCTAAAACAATATTTAATACGGATGCAATCACCAGAAAAATCAGGGGCGTCCTGCTGTCTCCCAGCGCCCTCAGCATACCTGCCAGCATGTTGTAGGCAAAGGTTACTAAAATGCCTGCAAACAATACCCCGAGATAAGCCCTGGTCTCTCCAAAAATTTCTTCCGGTGTATTCATCAGTCTTAAAATCGGATTCAGTCCCAGCATCAGCGCCACGGTCATCAAAAGCCCGGTGACTGCGCACAGCCATACCGATACCCCTTCATACTGGCACAGGGCTTTTCTGTCCCCTGCTCCGAACTGCTGGGCTAAAATAACAGAAAATCCGCTGGTCAGTCCGGTTACCAGCCCCCATACCAGAAACACCACGCTTCCAGTTGAGCCGACTGCGGCCAGGGCGTTCACGCCCAGAAACTGCCCAACGATTACTGAATCTACCACATTATAAAACTGCTGAAAAATATTTCCGGCCAGCACAGGAAGCATAAAGGAAATAATCAGCCGGGCCGGGCTTCCTTTACTCATGTCATTGGTCATGGCAGTATCCTCCATTTTTTTCATAATTGTTCTTCTACAAATCTAAGAGTATACGCCCAAACCAGTTTTTCGTCAACCGAAAATTTTCCAGCAAAAAAACCGTATAATTCTTCCCAAATCCGTCCATCATTTCCATATAACGCAGTCAGATTCTCACCGTCTGCGTAAATAACCCATGCGGAGGGAAGAACTATGTCCGGATATAAAGTTGAAATCTGCGGAGTCAATACCTCAAAGCTTCCGCTTCTTACCAATGATGAGAAAGACGCTCTGTTTAAACGGATTATGGATGGAGACATGGAAGCCAGGGAACAGTATATCAAAGGGAACCTGCGCCTGGTTTTAAGCGTAATCCAGCGGTATGCCGGAAGTAATGAAACCCTGGACGACCTGTTTCAAATCGGCTGCATTGGCCTGATTAAAGCCATTGACAATTTTGATCTGTCACAAAACGTCCGTTTTTCTACCTATGCAGTCCCCATGATATTAGGAGAAGTACGGCGGTATCTGAGAGACAACAATTCCATTCGGGTCAGCCGCTCCCTTCGGGATGTTGCCTATAAAGCCATCTATGCCAGGGAAGGACTGACCCGCAAAAATATGAAAGAACCAAGTATTATGGAAATTGCCGATGAAATCGGAGTCAGCAAAGAAGAAATCACCTACGCTCTGGATGCCATCCAGAGCCCTGTCAGTCTTTATGAGCCGGTTTACAATGACGGCGGCGATCCGCTGTACGTAATGGATCAGATTAGTGATAAAAAGAATATCGAAGAAAACTGGGTGGAAAACATTTCTTTAAATGAAGCCATGAAACGGCTGCCGGAACGGGAGCGCCATATTATCGACATGCGTTTTTTTGAAGGCAAAACCCAGACCGAAGTAGCGGAAGAAATCCACATCAGCCAGGCCCAGGTCAGCAGACTGGAGAAAAATGCATTAAAAATCATGCGGAATTATCTGGGATAATCGCCGGATACCTGCGGCAGCAAAGGCCGGGAAGCAACATGCCTCCCGGCCTTAAAGCCAGCCATTACATTAATTTCTTAAATTCATCTGCTACAAACTGTACCTTAGGTCCGATAATAACCTGTACGGCAGTTTTGCTTGGACGGATAACACCGCTTACGCCTGCAGATTTAATCTTCTTTTCATTTACTGCTGTATAATCTTTGATTTCAAGACGAAGTCTGGTAATGCAGTTGTCAACGCTGGTAACGTTCTCTTTACCGCCAAGGCCTTCCAGAATAATGGATGCCATTGTGGTGAAGTCATCATTTGCCAGAACAATCTTGGTCTCATCCTCACTGTCGTCCTCACGGCCAGGAGTCTTCAGATCAAATGCCTTGATAGCAAAACGGAATACAATGTAGAATACAACGGCTGCTGCTGCACCTAAAGGAAGAATCAGCCAGGTCTTGTTTGCTGCCGGAAGCTGGGAACTGAAAATCAGGTCCGTTAAGCCTGCGGAGAAGGAGAAACCTGCGCGGAATCCTAAAGATACGGTAATAACTGTGAAAATTCCGTACAGTAATGCGTAGATTACGTACAGTGCCGGAGCCAGGAACATGAATGCGAACTCGAATGGTTCGGTAACGCCGCAGACAAATGCACAAAGAGCTGCTGCACCAACCAGACCTGCTGCTTCTTTTCTCTTTTCAGGCTTTGCAGCGTGAACGATTGCCAGAGCTGCTGCCGGAATACCAAACATCATGGACGGGAAGAAACCGGACATATACATACCAGCCGGGCCGCCTGCACCATTGAGCATTTCGCCTGCCCAGAAATTGCCAAGGTCATTAATACCTGCTGCATCAAACCAGAATACAGAGTTCAGTGCGTGATGCAGACCGGTAGGAATTAACAGACGGTTTAAGAACGTATAAATACCAGCACCAACTGCGCCTAAACCAACGATAGACTTACCAACTGCTACCAGACCGCCGTAAACCATTGGCCAGATGAAGAACAGAATTGCTGCCGCAATAATGGATACAACTGCAGTTGCGATGGAAACGAAACGTTTTCCGGAGAAGAATGCCAGTGCGTCCGGAAGACGGGTTCCTTTAAATTTGTTGTAGCAGGAAGCACCGATAATACCGGCAATAATACCGATAAACTGGTTCTGAAT
Source organism: uncultured Clostridium sp. (assembly GCA_900551135.1). Lineage (GTDB taxonomy): Bacteria > Bacillota > Clostridia > Lachnospirales > Lachnospiraceae > UMGS1370. The sequence continues at coordinate 4,679 of URUX01000047.1, read as the reverse complement.
CTTACCAAATGCCGGATCTGCCTCGCCGCCTACCAAAACGGATACCGTACCGCTGGAAAGCAGGGTCGTAATTACCAGCCAGGATACCAGACCTGCCAGGCCTGCAGTACCTTCATGGTCATCTGACATACCAACTGCAACACCAATTGCAAACAGCCAGGACATGTTATCAATCAAAGCACCGCCGGCTTTAATTAAGAAGAAACCAATAACAGGACCTACGCCCACAATATCTCCGCCCTGCATAGCGTTTGGAGACAATGCATAACCAATTCCCATTAAGATACCGCAAATCGGAAGACAAGCAACCGGCAGCATCAGGGATTTACCGAGTTTTTGTAAATATTTCATCATATTTACTTCCCTCCTTATTATTTTATTATGTTATAATTATAACAATTTCACAAAATGTGTACATCCACAATCTTATCTTTTCTATGGATAATCTTGTTTTATTAAATTTATCTAAATTTCTATAAGTTTTTATGAAATATTGATATAGACTTTTTTGTTTTTTCTATGGATTATTTTAAGATTTTAGAGTAAAATATACATGTTACACAAAAATAGCTTTTAAATATTATTCATAAGCACCAGAAAGGACTGCTATGATTCCCTTGTTTAAAAAATTTTCCTTATCCCCTGAAACCATGTTAAGGAAACTGAGAAATTTAAAGATTCGATACCGGCTGATTTTCTCGTTTCTCTTTTCTACCCTGTTCCCCCTTCTGGTAGTCTACCTGTATTCCCTTTTTCTTTATGGAAACAGCGAACCAGCCGGCCGGCTTCTGATTATGTGTATTCTGATGATGTGCGTCCCCCTGGTTTTAACCGCCTGCACCTATTTAAGCATCTCCAGTCCTGTCCGCCATATGATCAAAACCTGCCAGTCTGTAGCAGAAGGCAATTTGGAAGTACGAATTCAGGATACTGCCAATGACGAACTGGCCTTCCTCTCTGACAATATTGACGGCATGATTACAGAAATCCAGCTTCTGTTAGAGCAGCGCCAGGAAAGCGATGCAAAAAAGCGGGAATTGGAATTAAAAATTCTTCAATACCAGATTAACCCCCATTTCCTGTTTAATACCTTAAATACGCTCCGTCTGGTTGCATTGATGAACCATGATAACGTAGTGTCAGAAGGCATCCTGTCCCTGAGTGAGTTATTAAAAAACACCCTGGTAAATGACAAAGAATTTATCACTGTTCAGGAAGAAATTGACAATTTAAAACACTATTTTTCCATACAGGCCATCCGGTACGCCGGAAGTTTCCATGTGAATTATAATATCTCCCAGGAAGCCTCCGCCTGTTTGCTGCCCAAGCTGATACTTCAGCCTCTGGCAGAAAATTCAGTGCTTCACGGCACCTATAACGACGGAACTATCATGGAAATCTATGTCTCTGCCCGTTTTGAAGGAAATGACATTTTGCTGGAAGTCCGGGATGAAGGAAAAGGCTTTGATCCCAAAAGCAGTCCTTCCGACTCAAAAGGACTGGGCGGAATTGGAACCCGTAACGTAAATGACCGGATTCACCTCTACTTTTCCAATGAATACGGACTTACCATAACCAGTGAACCGGGAAAGGGAACCTGCTGTCAGATATTAATTCCTGCCATTCCCACAGACAGCAGCACCCACTTTACCGCACCCCATTAGGAGGCCATTATGTATCAGGTACTGATTGTTGATGATGAACCGATTGTTAAAATTGCACTGCAGTCCATGTTAAACTGGGAAGAACTGGACTTTCATATCTGCGCTACGGCTTCTAACGGAAAAGAAGCCTTGGAGGCAGCGAAACGATTTCATCCGGATTTAATTATCTGTGACTTAAAAATGCCGGTTTTAGACGGCATCGGCTTGATCCGCACTGCCAGGGAACAGGGGCTGGACTGTGAATTTCTGGTAATCAGCAACTATGAAGATTTTACCTCTGTCCGCACTGCCCTGGTGCTCGGCGCCTTTGATTACATATTAAAAGTCAGCATCAGTCCGGAGGGCCTGACTGAACAGCTCAACAAAATCCGCAGCAAACTGGGAAGCAAAAAATCCGGAAGCGCTGCTTCATTCAGCAGTACTTCTAATCCGGTTTCCCGCCAGCAAAAACACGGGGCCTGGAGAGATTTTTTTATTCATCCCAGTTATACCGCTGAGAAACTTTTCCAGACAACCGGGATTTCCCCTGATGCATCCAATTCTGCAGATACGCTGTCTATCTGTCAGATTTCCTTTGACTGGTGCATCCAAAAATCAGAACTTCCTTCCCCGAATTTAATCCGCAACACCTTAAAAAATGCGCTGGAACAAATCCAGCGCCGTGTCATCATCTTCCTGGATGACACCAATATCCTCCTGGTTATTCCGGACCGCGAACTGTCCCTTCACCAAAGCACTCTTTCCGGACTGTGTACAAGAATTTCGCAGCTGTTCGGATATTATATGTCTCTGACTCCATCTATTTTGTACCAAAGCGGACTGGGCAGTCTGGAACAGTCCCGTAAAGCTTATGGCGATTTCCAGCCTCTATTAAAGCTGAACTTCTACGGCCCCCTGGGAATTATCAACGCCGGCGCAGCGAAACATACGATTTCCTCAGTCATTCCTTATAAAGAGCTTTCCTCTAAAATTCAGGAATATACGGGAGAAGACCGAATTCACTTTGCCTTTCAGGAAATCACTAATTTTCTGAATCAGTGCCGAAATGACCGGGTTTCTCCTGAACATGCCGTTCAATACTGTATCCGGCTGCTGGACAACCTGGAATACCACATTCCAGGAGGAACTTCTCCTATCCACGAACAGCTGGCCGATTTGGCGGATTCCATGCGAAAGGCACAACATCTGGAAGATTTGCTTCGGGATATTGCCGCCGCCCTTCCTCTGATTTTTTCACCCAAAACCCAGGAAGATGACAAAAACAGCGGATTCAGTTCTGAAGTCTCCCAGGCTATATCCTTTATTGAAAAGCATTATGACAGCAAAATCAGCCTGACCTCAATTGCCGAACATGTCGGCTTAAGTTCCAGCTATCTTTGCCGGGTTTTCAAGGAAGAAACCGGACTAAATATCAACACCTATATTAATAACCTGAGAATGTCCAAAGCCATCGTCCTCCTGGGAGATAAAAACAGTTACATAAAAGAAGTGGCGATTTCCGTTGGATTTGATGACCAGCTGTACTTCAGCAGACTATTTAAAAAATACTATGGCGTGACCCCGTCCCAATACCGAGCTGCCGAGAAATAACCGGCAGCTTTTTTGCGCCCATTCTTATTCAAACCTTACAATTTCCTTTTTCAGCCGCTTCATAATCTTTTTCTCCAGTCTCGATATGTAAGATTGGGAAATTCCCAAAAGATCGGCCACCTCTTTCTGAGTCATCTCGTCTCCATCATCATTGTTCAGCCCGAACCGGAGTTCTACGATTTTCCGCTCCCTTGGCTCCAGACGGCTGATGGCTGCATTCAGCAGATTTTTCTCAATTTCATCTTCAATATCTTTATAAATTACATCTTCATCTGTTCCCAGAATATCGGACAGCAGCAATTCATTTCCATCCCAGTCCACATTCAGGGGTTCATCAATGGAAACCTCCATTTTTGTCTTGCTGCTTCGGCGAAGATGCATTAAAATCTCATTTTCGATACAGCGTGAGGCATACGTGGCCAGCTTAATATTCTTCTCCGGATTAAAGGTATTAATAGCTTTTATCAGGCCAATCGTTCCAATGGAAATCAAATCTTCCACTCCTACTCCTGTGTTGTCAAATTTCTTTGCTATGTATACCACCAGACGCAGATTGTGTTCAATCAGGCCGGATCTGGCTTCCTTATCCCGTTCATCTCCAAGTCTCGCAATCAGTTCTGCCTCCTGGTCTGCATCTAACGGCGGCGGCAAAATATCCGCTCCTCCTATATAATGGATTTCTCCCTGTTTCTGCATCAAAAATGTGCGAAAACCCGATGCAGTCTTAAACTGAAAACGGCTTGGTACTGAAACTTTAATGATCATAATAACCTCCTTGTAAATTGGTTTGCTGGTTTCTCTCAAAAGCGCTTCCATGAAGCAAAAGCTGATATTCTCCTTTCGGCGATACCGGGTGCAAAGACAAGGCAACCAATGGTTTTTCCAGTATAATGGACTCCTTTTCCGTTTCGATTTGAATCCTGTCTAATACTATGGCCGCTATCGTCCCGTTTGGCTGCCCAATGGTCTGATATGGAATATAGCGAACCTGGGAAACGGTTTCTGCAATCCGTTTTGCCTCCCGGCTGTCCAAAATGTGAACCGGTTTTTTCGAAAACGGATCAAACAGCTGGTTTCCCGTATCCCACAAAGCGATAATCCGGCATTCTTTTCCCCTGTAATACAACGTAGCCCCATAAAGTTTCTGCCTTTTTTCCCGATTTTCTGCCAGATACCGCACTGCAGCCCTGGCCAGAAAACAGCAGCCTGCTCCGGCACACAAAAGACTTCCGGCAGACATGGTAAGTTCGGGAAGAAATGACAGGCAGGCTAAAAGCAGACCGCCAAAGAGCAGCGCCAGCAAAAACAGGCCTTTCACTGTCCGATAGAAAACAGCTGCTGTCAGCTTTCCCCAAACAGTCCAAATCATCAGAATTCCGCCAAGAAAAAGGCTGATTCCCCGAACACTCAAAATAAATACCATCA
>URUX01000046.1 GCA_900551135.1 uncultured Clostridium sp. | reverse complement strand
GGTGCTGGTGGCAATCAATATAGTTACCCATTCAAAAGTAATGGACTGGCTGGAGTTAATTGGACTGATTCTTTTTTATTTTCGTATGCTTTCCAAAAATGTTAAGGCAAGAGAAGAGGAAAATCAATTTTATCTCAGGTTGTATCTTAAGGTTCAGGATATGGTAATGAAATGGAAGTTCCGTTTTGAGCAGGCGAGAAAGTACCATATTTATCGATGTCCTAATTGCGGCCAGAAGATCCGCATTCCCAGAGGAAAAGGAAAAGTCAGCATTCATTGTCCTAAGTGCAATACGGATTTTATCCGGAAAAGTTAGACTGCTTTTGTATTGGAACTCTTTTTGCGGTAGGAAGCCGGAGAGAGTCCACAGTCTTTTTTAAAGACCTGGGCAAAATAGGACTGGGACGAAAAACCGACCAGAGAAGCAATACGGGATATTGGGTGATCAGTGGTTTTCAGCAGTTCCCGGCTTACCTCCAGACGGCGCTTGTTTAAGTAATGGATGGGGGACATTCCAGTATATTCTGTAAAAGCGTGAACCATATAATACTTATTCATATGAATCCAGTCAGCCAGCCAATCCAGAGTAATTGATTCGCTATAGTGGGAATCCAGATATTGTTTAATCTGACTGCATTCTTTTGGCATACGGGCAGAGGACAGAGGGGCAGGAATCAGACTTTGACTTCGAATAATTTGAACCAGCAGAATCTCCAGGATATCGTGGCAGACCAAGTCATACCAGCGTCCTTTTGATTCTGCTTCTTTTAACAGCATTTTTAACAAAATCAGTGTTTCGGAATGCTTCCCATAATTATATAAAATGTTCTGGGAGGGCTCTCCTTCTGCATGGAAGGTAATTCCTTCGATTCCTAATACAATGTATTCCAAAGGAGAGGATGCTTTGGAGGATTCTGTATGCTGGACATAAGGAGGGATAATAATCAGATCATTGGCAGTAATTGGGAAAGACTGGTTTCCCTGTATAAAAATGCCGTTTCCATGTACTACATAGATAAGTTCTGTAAAGTAGTGGACATGGGGAATGCTGAACCAGTCATTTTCATATTTGGAGGCAGAGATATAAAGAAGGCGTGCGTTAAGTTTTTGGATATCCTCGGAATCTAATGAATATTGGCGATTGCTCATAATAACCTCCAGACGGAACTGTTTTATGTACGTTTGTATCTGATTATCTTAAAATTATACGAAAAGTTAGAATAATTGTAAAGATATAGAGATAATAAGGCAAAGTGAAAAGCAAGAACTATAAAAGACAGGACAAGAATCAGCTAGTAATTCTATAGAGCAGCCGATATAATGAAATCATCAGCAGATGTGAAAACAGATGGAAAAATGGTTAAAAATTAACAGGAAAGGACGAGGAATATGGAGAAAGTAACGGGCAGACTGACCTTGCCGACGGACGTAGATATGGTCAAAGAAACGCTGGAACTGAAAGAGCGTTTAGGTGCAGACGCATTGAGAGACTGTGATGGTACTGCCATGCCGGAAGAATTATTAAATAAGGGAGCTAAAGTTTACGCAACCTACTATACTACCCGTAAGGACAATGAGTGGGCAATGCAGAATCCTGAGGAAATTCAGCAGGAGTACTTAATTAGCGACCGAATTACGGCACGAGGCACAACGCTGCGGATCGAACTGATGAAAGGCTTTCATACAGAACAGCTAAAGGTGAATACCATTGATGATCCCAAACGCTGGTGGGAAGTTGTCGATCGTACTACTCAGCAGGTCGTTCCGACAGATAAGTGGTTTTTTGATGAAAAAACCGGAGAAGTAGAGATTGAGACCATCCCCTATCACCAGTATACGGTCAGCTTTTTGGCATTCCTGATTTGGGATCCGGTACATATGTATAATTTTATCACCAACGACTGGAAGGATGCGCCTCACCAGCTTACCTTTGATGTACGCCAGCCGAAGACGCAGGTGTTTGTAAAAGAAAAGCTAAAGCGCTGGTGCGAAGAAAATCCAAACGTGGATGTAGTTCGCTTTACTACATTTTTCCATCAGTTTACTCTTACCTTTGACGATCAGAAGAGAGAAAAATATGTAGAATGGTTTGGCTACAGCGCCAGCGTCAGCCCATACATTTTAGAACAGTTTGAAAAGTGGGCCGGTTATCCATTCCGACCGGAATACATTGTAGACCAGGGATATCACAATTCCTGCTTTAGAGTTCCGTCTAAGGAATTTAGAGACTTTATGGAATTCCAGCAGATTGAGGTATGCAAGCTGGCAAAAGAACTGGTAGACATTGTGCACAGTTACGGCAAAGAAGCCATGATGTTCCTGGGTGACCACTGGATTGGAACAGAGCCATTTGGAAAGTACTTTGCAGAAATTGGCCTGGATGCAGTAGTAGGTTCTGTTGGCGATGGTGTGACCATGCGCATGATTTCTGATATTAAAGGAGTGAAATATACAGAGGGCCGCTTGCTGCCGTATTTCTTCCCGGATGTATTTACGGAAGGGGGAGATCCTATTGGAGAGGCCCAGGATAACTGGATGAAGGCTAGGCGTGCGATTTTGCGTTCCCCATTAGATCGTATCGGATACGGCGGATATTTAAAATTAGCGATTGAATGGCCGGGATTTATTGAAGAGATTGAGAATGTTGTAGGGGAATACCGTCAGATTATTGAAGCTATGGATGGAACCAAATCCTACGTAGCGCCATTTAAAGTGGCAGTACTGAACTGCTTTGGCCCGCTGAGAGGCTGGATGAGCAATCAGGTTCACCATGCAATCTACCACAGAGAGATCTATTCCTATGTTGGCGTATTAGAGTGCTTGAGCGGTATGCCGTTAGATGTAGTATTTTTAGACTTTGACGATATTAGAAATGGCATTGATCCGGATATTAAAGTTATGATTAATTCCGGTGATGCTTATACTGCGTGGAGCGGCGGAGAAAACTGGGCAGACGAAACGGTTCAGACAGAAATTCGTAAATTCGTAGATAATGGCGGAGGATTTATCGGCGTAGGTGAGCCTACTGCCTGCCAGTTTGGCGGACGATACTTCCAGTTGAGCGATGTGTTGGGCGTTGACAGAGAAATGGGATATTCGCTTAGTACAGACAAGTATAATAAACTGGCAGATAACTATCAGAACCATTTTATCTTAGAGGATATCAAGGGAGAGATTGATTTTGGGGAAGGAAAGAGCCGTATTTATGCCCAGGGCAATGACTACCAGATCCTTGATAAGGATGGAGAATACAGCCGTCTGGTAGTAAATGAATACGGAAAAGGCCGCAGCGTGTACTTTGCCGGCCTGCCGTATTCCCCGCAGAACTGCAGAGTCCTGTTAAGAGCGATTTTCTATGCAGCCCATCAGGAAGCTGAAATGAAGAAATACTATGTAACCAATGTAGAAACAGAAGTTGCGGCGTTTGAAAAAGCAGGAAAAGCAGCGGTAATTAACAACTCCAAAGAACCGCAGGCAACGGATTTTTATATCAATGGCGAAAAGAAGTGCAGCCTGGAGATGAAACCGATGGAAATGTGCTGGATTGAACTGTAATACAGGTAAAAAAGAGCCCTGGCAATTGTCAGGGCTCTCGGTAATTCCACCCAGCAGCATTTTTTTCTGCCAGACACCGGATGGATTCCGAATATTCGGTGGGAGTCATACCAGTCTGCCGTTTAAACTGCCGCGAAAAATAATGGACAGAAGTATATCCCAGCCGATCGGCAATCTGAGAAAAGTTCATCTGGTCATTGCGGATAAGCTGTTTTGCTGCCTCGATTTTCATCTGAATAAAGTAGTCAATGATGCCGCACTGGTAAAACTCCCGAAACATTCGGGAAAGCTGGGAACTTCCGACTAGATTGTCCCGGCAAATTTTCTGGATGGTAAGAGGCTGATGGAGGTGTTCTTCCATATAGCGCTTGATTCGGGCACAGATTTCCTTTTTGGCGTCCAGACTGTTTAGGGATACCGCAGGCATATCTGGCAGAGGAATGTCCGGCAGCCCTGCAGATGTCCCGGATTCGCCAGATCCGCTGGGCCAGTAACGGCGGTACAGGTGTATCAAAAGTTCCTCCAGGTAGTTTTTAATAAGCTGTTCGGAACCAAAAGAGGGGGAAGAGCGACGGATCAGTTCTTCCTGATAAGGATTGTTTAACCGGCCCTGAAAGGCGTTGCGTGCTTCAATAATAATCTGGGAAAGGAGGGAGGCCTCTGTTTCCCTTACAGTCAGAACCTGGGAAGCAAACTGGCTCATGGCTTTTGAATGGCAGTCAAAGGCGATTACAACCAGACTGGGGGCGATTCGTCCGTTGGCTACAACGTTGTGGAACTCATTGGGCTGGTGAAACAGGATATTGCCCCGTTTTAATGTAACGGTCTGGTTTCCGGCAGCAGCCTGGATTTCCCCCTTGTCTACGCAGACCAGTTCCCAGAAATCGTGCTGCTCTCCGGGAAAAACGAAATCGCTCATGTATTCAAAATAGTGGATAGAAACAATGCTTCGGATTACAATGCTGTTTTTTAAATTAGTATGCTGATAGCCCATAATAGTCTCCTTTTCTCCAGGTTACGGTTATTTTACCACATTTGAACAGATTGTACAAATATCTGAATGATTTGTGCAAAGCAATCCTGCTGAGATTAAGCTATACTTGGATTAACAGAAAAACTTTGAACGAGGGTTTGAAAGGAGAACGTTACTTATGGGAAAGAAACCGGTATTAGTAGTTATGGCAGCAGGAATGGGAAGCCGTTACGGCGGGTTAAAGCAGATTGATCCGATTGATCAGTATGGAAATATCATTATGGATTTTTCCATTCATGATGCAGTTGAGGCTGGATTTGAAAAAGTGATTTTCATTATCAAAAAAGCCATTGAGAAAGATTTCAAAGAGACTGTAGGACAGCGTATGGAGAAGCATGTTCAGGTTGAATACGTATATCAGGAATTAGATAAAATTCCGGCTGGATTCCAGGTTCCGGAAGACCGTGTGAAACCCTGGGGAACTGGCCATGCACTTCTGTGCTGCAAGGATTTAATTGATGGCCCGTTTGCTGTAATCAATGCCGATGATTACTATGGAAAGAGCGCATTCAAGGCGATTTACGATCAGCTTTCCAGACAGGAAGATGATGACAAATATCAGTACGCTATGGTAGGCTACAAGCTTTATAATACTCTGACAGAAAACGGTCATGTTGCCCGCGGTGTATGCAGTGTAGATGAAAACAGCAAACTGACTGACATTGTAGAAAGAACCCGTATTGAGAAGAAGGGCGATGGGGCAGCGTTTACCGAGGATGACGGTCAGACCTGGACCGAACTTCCGGAAGAAACACTGGTTTCTATGAACCTGTGGGGATTTACTGCCAGCTATCTGGATGAATTAGACAAGAGATTCACTAAATTTTTAGAGAAGAGTCTTCCTGTAAATCCATTAAAGTGCGAATACTTTATTCCTTTTGTAGTAGACGAACTGTTAAAAGAAGGAAAAGCAGAAGTTACCGTATTAAAGAGCGTGGATAAGTGGTACGGTGTTACTTATAAAGAGGATAAAGAAATGGTAGTTAAGGCAATCCAGGGCCTTAAGGACGAAGGAAAATATTCTGAAAAATTGTGGGAGGACTAAGTAATGGCAGAGTACAACGTTGAAAGAATGTTAGAAGCTGCACAGGCATTCCAGATTGAAGGTACATTCAAGAGCAGCGCACCTTACGGAAGCGGGCATATTAATTCTACATATGCAATGATTTGGGAACAGGATGGAAAAGAAGTACGTTATATCCTTCAGAGAGTCAATACCGATATTTTCAAAGATCCGGTATCTCTGATGAAAAATATTGAAGGCGTTACCGAATTCCTTCGCAAAGAAATTATTGCAAACAACGGAGATCCAGAGAGAGAGACTTTAAACCTGGTTCCGGCAAAAGACGGAAAGAAATATTATCAGGACAGCGAAGGCGGCTTCTGGAGAGCGTATATCTTTATTGAGAACGCTACCTGCTATAACCTGGTTGAAAAGCCAGAGGACTTCTATCAGAGCGGCAAGGCATTTGGCCATTTCCAGAGATTACTGGCGCAGTATCCGGCAGAAGAACTGTCAGAGACCATTCCGAACTTCCACAATACACCAGTCCGCTTCGAAACCTTTAAAAAGGCTATTGAAGAAGACGTTTGCGGAAGAGCTGCCAGCGTAAAAGAAGAGATTCAGTTTGTAATGGATCGTCAGAACGAGCTGGGCATGGCAATGGATATGCTGAAAGAAGGCAGACTGCCATTGCGTGTTACCCATAATGATACCAAGCTGAACAACATTATGATTGACGATGCTACCGGACAGGCAATCTGCATTATTGACTTAGATACCATTATGCCAGGACTTTCCATCTTTGATTATGGCGATTCCATCCGTTTTGGCGCTAATACTGCAGAAGAGGATGAACCGGATGTAAGCAAGGTATCCTTATCTCTGCCATTATTTGACATCTATACAAAGGGATTTTTAGAGGGATGTGAAGGCAGTCTTACGGAAGCAGAGATGGATATGCTGCCAATGGGTGCAAAACTGATGACCCTTGAATGTGGAATGCGTTTCCTGACTGATTATCTGCAGGGAGATGTATATTTTAGAACATCCAGGGAAAACCATAACTTAGACCGTACACATACCCAGTTTGCTTTAGTGGCAGATATGGAGAACAAATGGTCAGGGATGAAGGCAGTTGTAGAGAAATACAAATAGATCAGGATTTATGAGACAGACGGGCTGAAGGTGCAGGAAGGAATAGACATGGATTTGACTTTTAAGCCGGTTTCCGTGGATGATATTGAAAAGATAATGCCATTTTTCGGGCTGCGGCCGGATAAGACTTGCGAAAGCGTGTTTTTAGACAGTTTTTTATGGAGAGATCATTACCGTATTCAGTATACAATCTACCAGGATAAAGGTCTGCTTTGGAAGATGGAGATGGATGGCAGGATTTATACATCCATTCCCACCTGCCGGCAGGCGGATATGAAAGAACTTCTGGAAGTTATGAAGGAGTATTTTAACCAGATACTGGAGCAGCCCCTTCGGATTTACCTGGCAGATGAGGAATCTTTGGAATATTTACAGCTGGATCCGGAAGAGTTTTTCATAGAAGAGGCAGAAGATTTAAAAGATTACCTGTATGATGGTGAAGCTATGCGGACTCTGTCCGGCAGAAAACTCCACAAAAAGAAAAACCATGTTAATTCCTTCATGCGTGCCTACGAGGGACGATATGAGTTCCGGAGACTGTGCTGTTCAGACAGACAGGATGTCTGGGAGTTTTTAGACAGATGGAGAGCGGCAAAGGAAAATGCAGGACAGGATATGGAAGATCTGGATGAAGAGATCGAGGGAATTCATGAGATTTTGAAAAACTGTTCCTATATTCCGGCTAAAATGGCGGGAGTCTATATTGACGGAGTACTTCAGGCATTTTCTGCAGGCAGCTATAATGAGAGAGAAAAAATGGCTGTGATTCATATTGAAAAGGCCAATTCCCAGTTTAATGGGCTGTATCAATTTATTAACCAGCAGTTTTTAATCCATGAATTTCCGGAAGCAGTTTTGGTAAACCGCGAGGATGACGTAGGACTTCCAGGCCTGCGAAAGTCTAAAATGAGTTACAATCCCATTGGTTTTGCAAGAAAATTTATGGTGGAGCAAAAATGGAAAAAGAAATCCGGTATTTAAAACCTGATGAAAAAGAAAAGGCCAGGGCTCTTTGGAGTCAGGCCTTTTTTGAGGATTCAGAGGAATTTGACAACTATTATTTTACAGAGAAAATAAAAGAAAACCAGATATTAGTAAAAGAGGAAGGCAGCGCCATTATTGCCATGGTTCATTTAAACCCATACAGGATTCGTCTGAGAGAACAAGTCTGTGAAATGGATTACGTGGTGGGAGTGGCAACAGACAAAGACAGACGGCATAAGGGGCATATGAAAGATTTGCTGTGCCGGATGCTGCAGGACGGCTGGAAAAAGGAAGAGCCGTTTACTTTTTTGATGCCAGCTGATAAGGCCATTTATGAACCTTTTGGGTTCCGGTTTATTTATGATAAAGCCAGCAGACGGTGTAAAGACCTGACAGATGCAGGGGTAAGAGAAACCCGCCTGACAGCTGCCAAACTCATAGAGGATGACCAAAAGCTTGACCAGATAGCCTGTTTTATGGAAGAATGGCTTTCCGCCCGTTTTCAGGTATATAGTATCCGGGACAGGGCATATGTGAAAGCCTTGATGAAAGAACTGGCGAGCGAGGATGGACAGGTGGCGTTTTATTGGGGAAAAGACCATTTGGAAGGGATTCAGGCGGTATGGGGATGGGAAGAAAAAGAACAGCGCCTGTTTTATTGCCCGGATAAGTGGTTGGAAAGCCCCTCTTTCCAACCGGCCATTATGGGAAGAATTGTGAATTTAAAAAGATTTCTCAGTCTGTTTTCGTTAAAAACCTTTGCAGAAGACCATCTGGAGGTGATTTTGGATGCGGAAGATCCGCTGATTCCGGAGAATAATGGTCTGTGGAACTGGAAATTGACCAAAGAGGGAGCGGATGCAGAGAAAATAGAAAATGGAGAGAAAACCGGCGATGGCGCTGAGGTTTTTTCTGCTTCTGTCTGCCAGCTGATTCAATGGCTGATGGGATACCGAAAATTTGAGGATATTTTTTCAGGAGAAAACCAGAAGCCATTCTGGTGCGAAAAAATCAACATTTTTCAAGGTATTTTTCTGGATGAAGAAGTCTGACATACGAAAAAAAAGAGAAAAAAATAAAAAATCTTAATATAGTTTTTACATTTCTACCGCTTGCTTTCTTTTTCATGTTATGGCATAATAATATAGGCTTCTGCCGCAAACCGGCAGTTAGTGCCAATGAAACCGTTTTAAATAATCAACGATAGAAAAGATGGGAGAATGTTATGGACCGTATGGTTGGTACCGTATCACGCGGTGTAAGAGCCCCGATTATCCGTCAGGGCGATGATTTAGCAAAGATTGTAGTAGATTCTGTTTTGGCAGCCGCTGAGGGCGAGCATTTTGAGATCCGGGACAAGGATGTCATTGCCGTTACAGAGGCAGTCGTTGCAAGAGCCCAGGGAAACTACGCTACCACAGCTCAGATTGCAGAGGATGTGAAGGGCAAGTTTGGCGATGATACAGTTGGCGTTTTGTTCCCCATTTTAAGCCGGAATCGTTTTGCGATTTGCTTAAAAGGCATTGCAATGGGCTGTAAGAAAGTTGTCCTGATGCTTAGCTACCCTTCCGATGAAGTGGGCAATCATCTGATTGATTTGGATTTATTAGATGAAAAGGGAGTAAATCCCTGGAGCGATGTGCTGACCGAAGAAAAATACAGAGAGTTATTTGGCTATCAGAAGCATTACTTTACAGGCGTAGACTATGTAGAGTATTATAAGCAGTTGATTCAGGATGCAGGCGCTGAGGTAGAGATTGTATTTGCAAACAATCCAAAGGCTATTTTAAATTACACAGACAGCATTTTAACCTGCGATATTCATACGCGTCAGCGTACAAAGAGAATTTTAAAGGCTAATGGAGCTAAAAAAGTATACGGCCTGGACGATATTATGACAGCCAGCATCAATGGCAGCGGATATAATGATCGCTATGGCTTATTAGGCTCTAATAAAGCTACTGAGGACAGTGTAAAACTGTTCCCGATTCACTGCCAGGAAATGGTAGACAGAATCCATTCCATGATTGTAGAAAAGACCGGAAAGCAGGTTGAAGTTATGATTTATGGCGATGGAGCATTTAAAGATCCAGTAGGAAAGATTTGGGAACTGGCAGATCCGGTAGTATCTCCGGCATATACTGCAGGTCTTGAAGGAACTCCGAACGAAGTAAAATTAAAATATCTGGCAGACAATGACTTTGCAGACTTGTCTGGCGAACAGTTAAAAGAAGCTATCAAGGGTTACATTAAGGATAAGGATGACAAGGCATCCAGCTTAAAGGGTACCATGGTAACCCAGGGGACTACTCCGAGACAGCTTACCGATTTAATCGGTTCTTTAGCTGACCTGACTTCCGGAAGCGGCGATAAGGGAACCCCGATTATTTATGTTCAGGGATATTTTGATAACTATACCAAATAAAATAGTCAGTTAACCAGAGAGCGGGAATTTTATGCAGATGTTCAAAAAACACCTGTACAGAATTCCTGCTTTTTTACTTGTACTGGAAACTCTCCACAGGTATAATGGGGATAAAAGCAGAGAAAAATTCAGAAGGTGGGGATATGGATAAGATTTTACAGCTAAAACAGTGGATAACCGACAGCGACAATATCGTATTCTTCGGCGGTGCAGGTGTATCTACAGAAAGCGGAATTCCGGATTTCAGAAGTCAGGACGGCCTTTATAATCAGCAATATGATTATCCGCCGGAAACGATTATCAGCCACAGCTTTTATAAAAAAAATCCGGAAGAATTTTATCGGTTTTATAAAAATAAGATGCTGTTTCCGGAAGCAAAGCCCAATGATGCCCACCTGGCGCTGGCAAAGCTGGAACAGGAAGGGAAACTCAAAGCAGTGATTACCCAAAATATTGACGGACTTCATCAGGCCGCCGGGAGCAAAGAAGTGCTGGAACTCCATGGTTCCGTTCTCCGAAATTACTGCGAACGCTGCGGCGAACGTTATTCGTTGTCAGATATTCTGGAATCATCAGGTGTTCCCAGGTGTAAATGCAAAGGACGGATAAAACCCGATGTGGTTCTGTATGAAGAAGGTCTGGATATGGATACGATAAAAAAAGCAGTGTTCTATATCAGCCATGCAGATGTGCTGATAATAGGAGGCACTTCTTTGACGGTATATCCGGCCGCCGGGTTGATTGATTATTATAAGGGAGACAAACTGGTACTGATTAACAAGAGCATTACCCCTATGGACAGTCAGGCAAATCTGGTGGTCAGCGGAAAGATTGGGGAAGTGCTGAGAAAAGCGGTATTGGAATCGAATGGAGGAAGATAATGTATCAGGCAGCAGAAAACAGATATGATAATATGGAATATAAAAGAAGCGGAAACAGCGGCGTTTTGCTTCCAAGGATTTCTTTGGGACTCTGGCAGAATTTCGGGTTGGAAAAACCGTTTGAACATCAGCGCGGCGTGCTTTTGCAGGCATTTGACTGGGGAATTACCCATTTTGATCTGGCTAATAATTACGGTCATCCGGCCAGAGGACTGGCAGAAGAGAATTTTGGAAAGGTACTGAAGTCTGATCTGAAACCTTATCGGGATGAGTTGTTTATCTCTACCAAAGCGGGATATGATTTCTGGCCAGGCCCCTATGGAAACTGGGGTTCCAGAAAATACCTGATGGCCAGTCTGGATCAGAGTTTAAAACGGATGGGGCTGGACTATGTAGACGTATTTTACCATCACCGCCCAGATCCGGAAACGCCGTTAGAAGAGACCATGGGTGCGCTGTCTGATATTGTAAGACAGGGAAAGGCGCTGTATGTGGGAATTTCTAATTATTACAATGCAGAAGAGGCAGAAAAGGCGATTCAGATATTGCGGGAAAATAAGACCCCCTGTCTGATTCATCAGCCCCGTTACAATATGTTTGAACGTCAGATAGAAGAGAAACTCCTTCCGCTTTTGGAAAAAGAAGGGGTTGGCTGTATGGCCTACAGTCCTCTGGCCCAGGGAACGTTGACCAGTAAATATCTTCACGGTATTCCGGAAGGTTCTCGTGCATCCCGTAAGGGAACTACAGTAGGCGGAAGGTATCTGTCGGAAGAAAACCTTGAAAAAATCCGGGCCCTGTCCGAGGTGGCAGAGCAGAGAGGCCAGTCGCTGGCTCAGTTGGCTCTGGCCTGGGTACTGCGGCGCAGAGAGGTGACCTCTGTTCTGATTGGAGCCAGCAGTACCATGCAGCTGGCAGATAATATTGCAGCATTAAAGAATCTGGAGTTTGACCAGGCAGAACTGGAAGAAATTGACAGAATTCTGGAAGGAAAAAGGGCTGGAGAGGTGCAGTAATGGAAAAGTATCATTATGAAGTAGGAGATGTAGTAACCTTAAAAAAGCCGCATCCCTGCGGCAGTAAAGACTGGGAAATTCTCCGGGTGGGACAGGATTTTCGTTTGAAATGCATGGGCTGCGGCCACCAGGTGATGGCGGCCAGAACCATGGTAGAGAAAAATGCCAGAGCATTAAAAAAGAAAGAATCTTAAACTCCGGGACAGGAGAGGCTGTTGGTATCTGCATCTGCAGATATGACAGCACAGACGATTTCCATGGGATTTAAAATCCTTTTGAAACATGTGTCAGATAAGCCGCGGCTTACGACCAGAATTCTGGAATCTGCTGTGGGACTGGCGGGAGAGGTTTCGGAAAAACAGCCGCCGTCATACTTTGGGAACAGGGTCAGGTCTGGAGACAACACTCCGCCAAACCGTGGGAGGCGGATGATTCCGCCATGAATATGACCGGAAAAGGTAATATCAGCGCCCCAGTCCCGATAAGCAGGAAAATACAAAGGATTATGAGCCAGCAGGATAGAAGGGCCGGTGGATTCGGAACGGCTCTTCGGGGCAGAACCAAAAATGGTCTCCATATTCAGGCATGTCCAGTCAGCGTGGCGGTTATAAGGTTTTTTCAGAGGATCTTTATAGTAAAGAAGCGGCATGGTAAGGCCGAAGATGGGGAAAGTGACACCATCATGGATTACATCGGCTCTCTGGTTGTCCAGTACGGTGACCCCTGTCCGCCCGATTTTTTTCAGCCATGAGGATAAATGCGAGTGGGGCAGTTCGAGTTCGTGGTTTCCCAGAGAATAATAGACAGGGCACAGTGGGGCAAGGGTGCGGCAAAGCTGTAAGAAGGCTCGTCTGCCGCAGACATCTGCCTGCCTGCTGCCTCCGTTTATCATGTCGCCGCTCATTACAATCAGATCCGGAGCGAGGCGGCGGATCGGTTCGGTTAAAAGACAATTGTTTTTGCCAAAAACCTGTCCATGGAGATCCGACAGGTGGATAATGCGAAAGGGACGGAAGTCTTCAGGCAGGCCGGAAATTGAAATGGGGTAGGTAACGATTTTAGGCATAACGTCCTCCTTAAAACGTTCGATTTCTAACATAAAAAGGTCTGTTCTTACTATAGTATAATAGAAAAGACCAAAATAGACCAGAAAAACCGAAAAAACAGTAAAAAAGGTCTTGCATTCCCTGAAAAACTCTGATAGAATAACTATTCGTGACATATTAAAATCCTTGCTTCTGTCACTGAGAGACAGAGGCCAGAGACCACAAGGAGGTAAAGCAAGATGAACAAGTACGAGTTAGCAGTTGTTCTGAATGTGAAGCTGGAAGACGAAGAAAGAGCAGCAGCAATCGAAAAGGTGAAAGGATATATCACCCGTTTCGGCGGCACTGTAACCAACGTGGATGAGTGGGGTAAGAAGAGACTGGCTTACGAAATTCAGAAAGCCAAAGAAGCTTACTATTACTTTATCCAGTTCGAAAGCGACGCTGTCTGTCCAAATGAAGTAGAAGCTCACGTTCGTATCATGGAACCAGTTATCAGATACTTAATCGTTAAGCAGGAAGCTTAATTAGTATCAGCAAGTAATAGAAAGAGTGATCGTATGAACAGAGTTATCCTTATGGGAAGATTAACCAGAGATCCGGAGGTAAGATACTCCCAGGGTGAGAGAACCATGGCAATTGCCAGATATACTCTTGCCGTAGACCGCAGAGGCCGCAGAGGCCAGGATGGAAATGAGCAGACCGCAGATTTTATTCCGTGTGTGGCATTTGACCGCGCAGGAGAGTTTGCTGAGAAGTATTTCCGTCAGGGTATGAGAGTGCTGGTGTCCGGACGTATCCAGACTGGAAGCTATGTCAACAGAGACGGTCAGAAAGTTTATACCACTGATGTCATCGTAGATGACCAGGAGTTCGCAGACAGCAAGGGAGCGGCATCTGACATGAGCGGTTATCAGAATGCTGGCGGATACCAGCAGCCTGTTCAGGCTCAGAGACCAATGCCATCCAGTGCAATCGGCGACGGATTTATGAACATTCCGGATGGAGTGGAGGACGAAGGCTTACCATTTAACTAAGCCCTGATTTCACTAAGTTTAAAAGGAGGACACACCAATGGCATTTAATAAAGGTGATAAAGCTGATGCTAGACCAAGAAGAAGCGGCGGCATGCGCAGAAGAAAAAAAGTATGTGTATTCTGTGGAGATAAGAACGGCACAATTGATTACAAAGATGTAAACAAGTTAAAGAGATACGTATCTGAGAGAGGAAAAATCCTTCCTAGAAGAATTACCGGCAACTGTGCAAAGCATCAGAGAGCGCTGACCGTAGCTATCAAGCGCGCTCGTCATATTGCGCTTATGCCTTATGTATGTGAGTAGGAACCAGTAAAATCAAAGGTTTTCGAACTTTTGAAAAGACTCTGTACCAGAGATGGTATGGGGTCTTTTTCTTTCATGGAATCATTGCCTCATGAAACATCCAGATGAAATCAAGCATTTGAGCAAAAAACCTTGACAAATAAAACAGAAACAGATATAAATGATAGGTACAGCAATATGACTGAATCGCCATTAGGCATCAAGAGAGATTGACTTTTTAGGAGGAATACTAAAATGAATAAGACTGAATTAATCGCAGCAGTAGCTGAAAAGGCAGAGATTTCCAAGAAAGATGCAGAGAAGGCTATCAAGGCTTTCACTGATGCAGTAGCAGAAGAATTAGTAAAAGGCGGAAAAGTACAGTTAGTTGGTTTTGGTACTTTTGAAGTTGGTGAGAGAGCAGCAAGAGAAGGCCGCAATCCTAAGAGCGGTGAGACCATGACAATTCCAGCTTCCAGAACTCCTAAGTTCAAAGCTGGCAAAGCATTAAAGGATCAGGTGAACGCATAATTCCATGAGACTGGACAAATTTTTAAAGGTATCACGGCTTATTAAACGCCGTACCGTGGCGAATGAAGCCTGCGATGCCGGCCGTGTTTTAGTAAACGGTAAGGCTGCGAAGGCATCCTTAAATGTAAAATGCGGAGACTGCATAGAAATTCAGTTCGGAAGTAAATCGGTAAAGGTTGAGGTGCTGGATATCAAAGAAACGGTTCGTAAAGAAGACGCAGAGAATCTTTTTCGCTATCTTTGATCGTTTTTGTGTCTATTGGACAGGGCTCTCACATAGATTAACAGTAAATGCAGGATGGGAGCTGTGGGGTTGGAAGAAAAAAAGACAGGCAAGGTGCACGGTCTGACGCTAAAAGAGCGTAAATATGGAAAACTGACAGGTGTTCAGGATATTCATTCGTTTAATGAAAATGAGATATTGCTTCAGACTGAGGCCGGGAAAGTGCAGATCAAAGGAGAGCAGCTTCATGTAAAAAGCCTTGACCTTGAAAAGGG
>URUX01000045.1 GCA_900551135.1 uncultured Clostridium sp. | reverse complement strand
ATCATATGACCGTTATTCCATACTGTTATCCCATCTAAAAGAACTCTGTCTATTCCCTCAGATAATTTTTTTGGATTTGTAAATGTAGCCTTATCGTATATTTCTTCCCACTTAAATATATTCATATCTGCCTTGAATCCTGGCTTCAGAAGTCCTCGTTTATGAATGTTAAAACGTTTTGCTGGCAGTCCGCTCATTTTATGTATCGCTTCTTCTTTGGTAAGAACGTTTCTCTCCATAACAAAGTCTCTCAGCACCCTTGGAAATGAACCATATAATCTAGGGTGTGGAAATTCAGGAGCCCCATATAAAGCATCTGAAATCACTGCAGCATATGGAAGTTTTGCTACCAAATCCACATCTTCCGGATCCATACTCATTACAATGATTCCTGCTTTTCCCTCCTCTTCGTAAAGAAGTCTGGTCACACAGGCTGCTTCATCCTCATCTCCAAATTTTTCACAAATCTGCGGAATATTAAGTCCTTGGCAAGCCTGATTTTTTTTCGAAATAACAGAACTGATAAGTACCCTGTCCCAGCCAATTGACTGTACCATATTATCCCAGCCTGGCTGCTCCTGCATAATTTCTTTTCTCAGTTTTCCTTTTCCTTCAGGTGTATTTAAGAACTCGATCGTCTTTTCTGTACTTTCTTTCATACAGCAGGGTGGAATCAATGTCATTAACGTTGTTGCCCCTCCTGTATATGGATAAAAATCCACAGTTATATCCTGTCCATTCGTTCTAGCCTTTTCAATTTTTTCTATTGCATATGGAAGGGTCCTTTTCCAATTCCGGCGTCCAAAAACTTTAAAATGACTGATATGAATCGGAATTTCTGTTTCTTTGCCAATATGAATCACTTCATCCACTGCTTCGAGCAGGCGATCGCCTTCGCTCCGAATGTGACATACCAGCGGACGTTTATAAAACGCTGCAGGTTTTAATATCTTTACATATTCTTCAAATGTTGTATAACATTCTGGAACATACATAATCCCACAGGAAATTCCCCATGCGCCTGCTTCAAGAGCATTCATTAGTATTTTATTGCCCTTTTTTATTTCATCTGGATTCCAAGAGAAATTCTGAAACCCTTTGATGGCGGTTTTCAAACTCCCCATACCAATAAGTGAGCCCATATTGATAGGTACTTTATGACTTTCCAATAAATCCAGATACTCCCTAGTATCTGGAAAATACAGCCCTTTCGGAACCCTCCCTAAACAAGGTTCTATGAAATCATACCATTCATTATGATTTTCACTGAATGATGGAGCAGCCGACATCCCACAGTTTCCAACCAGACATGTTGTAATTCCCTGAGCCAGTTCTGCTTTTCCAAATTCTGGCTGTGTAAATACTGCAAAATCGGCATGGCGATGACTATCTATAAATCCAGGTGTCACCGCTTTGTTCTTTGCTTCTATAATTTCCGTATCAGATTCTTGAAAATCCTCTTTAGAAAATTGTCCAATTTCTTTAATATACCCATCCTCAAGTAAGATATCTGCTGTAAAAGGAACTGCTCCTGTTCCATCATAAAGCATTCCGTCTTTTATTAATGTTCTCACACCAGCATCCCTCGTCCCTCTACAATCATCTTCCGCAGTCTTCCATCCGAATATTCATAGACCTGATTTTGCATATTAATGGCCGTACAAATGTGAATGGGGGTTAACTTTAAAATCTGACCAACTTTTAATCCTGTTTTACCGTTTACACTTTGTAAAATTCCATGTTCTTCATTCATCCGCTTTAGTCTTAAGTCTGGTCGTCCTTCAATAACTGCATATCCTGGATAATAATATGGCGGCTGTTCCAGCAGAATATCCATAGGAAATGTTTTTGTTCCCCCGTCAATTACCGCATAATTTTCTCTGGGCGTACTAACTACTGTAACATAGATATGTCCTGCAATATGTTCAGGACTTGTCCATCCCTCGCAACACAACATATAATCGTTAAAAATGTATGTTCCTGGCCTGATTTCTGTTACCAAACCAGTTTTTGCCACATTTTCTCCTGTTGGAGTAGAACCTGCACTGATATCCTTTATGTTCAAACCTTTTTCCCGCATCTTTGCAGCCAGGCCTGACAGCATTTCTCCCTCTTCTTGCCCCGCCAAGTCTCTGTTACAGGTAGACTCTCCATGGTAAATCAAGCTTTTAAATGTATAAATTCCTGTTAAATTTAATCCTGGAAGAGAATCAACAAATTCTGCTAACGATAACGCTTTTTCAAAAGGAATACCGGTCCGTTTTGCTCCTGTATCTACTTCCAGTCTTACTTCTATAATGAGATTTGCCTGAACAGCAGCAGCTGACAGCATTTTAGCCGTCTCTTCGCTGTCTACCGCTAATATCAGTCGTTTACATTTATTAGCCAGTATCATGGCTCTATCCAGTTTTGAACGCCCAACCAAAGGATATGCCACAAAAATGTCATCTATTCCTCCGTCTGACATTACTTCTGCTTCAGAAATCTTTGCACATGTAATTCCACAGGCACCGTATTTCATTTGCAGTCTGGCATATTCACTAATTTTATGTGTTTTGATATGAGGTCGCAGTTCTACTCCTGTCTGGTCAGCAATCTGCTGCATATGAAGAATGTTTTTCTCTACAAGTTCCCTGTCAATCACAATACATGGGGTTTCCAATTGTTTTAAATATCGTTCATCCATAACAAATTCCCCTTACGCCTTTAAACCTGCAGTGGACACACCTTCTACAAAATTTCTCTGGAAGATAAAAAACAGAACAATAACAGGTATTACAAAAATTACTGCTGCGGCCATAAGAAGTGTCCAGTCTACAGTGTATTCATTTAAAAACTGCTGAAGTCCCAGCGATAACGTCATTCGGTCTTTTTTATTAATATAGATTAATGGACCTAAATAATCTGACCATGCTGCAATAAATGTGTAAATTCCAACTGTCGTAAGTGCCGGCTTGCACAGCGGCAATGCTAAATACAGGTATCGATGAAATTCTTTCGCTCCATCAATTTTTGCTGCTTCAAACAGTGAATTTGGAAGTCCTATCATAAATTGTCTTAGAATAATAATATAGTATGCATGGCCAACAAAATGCGGTGCAATTAAAGGCACATATGTTTTTGTCAGTCCTAATGTATGCCATGTCCGGTACAAAGGTATCATGGTCACTGTATACGGAATCATCATAGTTGCCATTAAAAGACCTGATAACAGTTTCGCACCTTTCCATTTTATTCTGGCCAGCGAATATGCCACCATTGGAACAACTAAAAGTTCTCCCAGTAAACTTAAACCAGTAATAAAAGCTGTATTAGCCATATACTTGAAATATGGTATTTTTGCTACTGCTGCTCCGTAATTTTTGATTGTAAACTCTCTTGGAAGAATTTTTACCGGAACCATGAAAGCATCTTCCATTGTTTTAAAAGAAGTTGTAACCATAACAACGAACGGAGAGAGAAATACCAAACTCAAGGCGATTACCAACACAGCAAATGCACCACCTTTTATTTGCTTTTTTACACGTCCCATTTATTCACCCCCCGCATTACTAACTGCTTTATTAGAAAGTTTTACCATTACAATCGTAAGAAGTCCTACAATGATCAGGAGAATCCATGCCATAGCAGAAGCTTTTCCCATTTTTTGATAAATAAATGCATTGTGGAACAAATACAGCGGATACATTAAAATTGAATTTTCAGGACCGCCAGATGCTCCTGAAGTGTTTCCTCCAGATGCTGTTGTAATAACATATACCTGCGTAAAATATTGAAACGCGTTAATCAAGTTCAAAATCGCCTGATATACAATTACATGTGCAACACAGGGTAATGTAATATAGAAAAATCTCTGCAGTGAATTTGCTCCATCCAGCTGAGCGGATTCATAATAGCTTCTTGGAACATCCTGAAGAGCAGCAAGACATACCAGCATCGTTGTTCCGGTACACCAGGTTCCCATCATAATCAATGCCCACATAGTCGTATCTGGATTAATTAACCATGCAGGACCATCTATTCCAAAAATCTTTAAAAAATTATTAATAAATCCATATGTAGGATCAAACATCCAAATCCACACCATGGTTGCCGCTACCATTGGGATAACCGATGGCAAGAAGAAGATCGTTCTTACAAGACCTCTTCCTTTAAAATATTTACTAATAATACTTGCTAATATTAACGCTACCAAAAGATTAATGGGTGTAGCTACAAATGCATAAAAGCAGGTATTTTTCAAACTTTTATAAAATCTGGGATCTTGAAACAAACTAATATAGTTTTGAAAGCCCACCCATTCAGGGGCTTTAATCGGATTAAATTCCGTAAAGCTATAATATAATGACATAACCAGCGGATAGACACTCAGGAGTAAAAAGCCTAAAATCCAAGGCAATGCAAATAAAAAGCCATTTCTGTCATCCCGCGTAATCTTAAATTTGCCTTTCAAAGCGTGTCCTTCCTTCCCTTTTTGAATGCGGTACGTCCTTTAACTTTGAACGTACCGCATAGTTAATCATGCACTATGTTTAGTTTAAAGCTTCTGCCTGCTTTTGCAGTTCCTCCATCGCTTCTTCAGGAGTCTTACTACCGTTGTATACATAGTCCAGATATTCTTCAATAAAAGATGTATATTGTGCAGAATCTGCCATCTTAGGAGCACCAATACCATTTCCTGTCTTTAACGCTTCCATAAAAGATGGGAATACATCGTTACAAGCCATCAAATCCGGATCATCAAACAAAGTATTGTTAGCAGGTAATGAGCCAATCTCCAGAAGGAAATCTTTTACTCCATCTGTTGCAAACCATGATGCAAATGCATAAGCGCCTTCCTTCTCTTTTGCTCCCACAGGAATCGCTAATGATGTGTTTTCATAACGGCTGACGCCTCGGAGTTCTGGATTTGCTTCTGTACCAGGAATCATTGTTACACCGAAGTTTATATCAGGGTTATTCTCTTTAATTTGATTTGCCAGCCATGGTCCGTCAAAACGGAACAGCTGTTTTCCTGCAAAGAAAATGTCTTGTGGGGTATAACGATTCGTATTTCCTGTTGCCACAAACTTCTGTACTTTATCAATACCATAAAGATTACGATATTTTAAGTTCATGTTAAGACTGTCAAGAACTCCCTGGCTATTTGCTGTTGGTGTAACACCATCTTTGTCTACCCAGGTTCCGCCAAAGGCATAAATTAATTCCTGTCTTGCAGAAGCTAAAGGAAACAGAGGATATCCTAATACGTCAATGTTACCGTCTGCATCTAATGTAGTAGCCCGGACAGCCATGTCATACAACTCTTCCATAGTCTTTGGCGGTTCTGTTTCCCCTATTCCTTCCAGTAAATCTTTGTTATAAAACATCTGAATAATAACGGAGGTAATTGGCAAACCGTACATCTGTCCATCTACACTGTTACTTTCTATCGCAGGTGTATCATAAATACTGAAATCAAATCCATTTGTTTCTCCCATGGCAGTTAAATTTTCTAATAGGCCATTATTCTGATAGCTGACAATCTCTGAGTTGGAAAGTTCAATCACATCCGGAGCCTCATCGCTGGACATTGCTACTAAATACTTTTGTTTATCCGGTACACTGAATCCCTCTACCACATATTCTGACTGAGAAGCGTTGAATCTTTCAATAGCATGCTCCATGATTTCACCTTCATTGCCTTTATGGTAATACCAGTAGCTTACTTTTATAGGTTCTGTACTTCCCTCCGCTTTTCCATCATCCTTTTTCTCATTCGTTTCCTGACTGCTTTCACTGGTTTGGGCTTGCGATGTTGTAGCATCTTCGTTTGAACCGCCACACCCTGTCAAAAGCCCCAAAGTCATAGCTGCTGCAAGTCCTACACTTACCATTTGACGATTTTTTCTCATACGAAATACTCCTCCTTTTCATTTTGTTTTGGCAACTTTTACCAAAAAAATTTGTATTTATGTTTTATCTATCTATAAAATAGCACATTCATTTCGCTTTGTCAATTTTTTTCAAAATTATTTTTTATTTTGCAATATTTTTCCATTTTATATTCTTTATGTCTCTATTTCTATTTTTGAGTACAAAAAAGCCCGCATTTCAAACGGGCTTCTCTTGTATCAATATTTATTTTTTACATCCCCAGTTCTGCCTTTAATTTTGCCAAAGCATCATCCGTCTCTGCATTCCCGCTTCCGGAGTATTTTTTCATTAAATCTTCTTCCTCTTCGCCGGCATGATTTAAATCTTCCAAAGCCTCTGCCTCTGCCAGACGCTTATTTGCTTTTTCTTCCATCCGGTCAAAGGCCTCAAATGCGCCTCTGTTGATTCCCTTAGAAGAAATCTTTTCTGTTGCCTGAATGGCTTTTGCTGTTACCGCTTTTGCCTTAATTTGAGCTGCTTTTTGCTCCATATCCACAATTTCTTTTTCCATTTCCTGAAGTTTCTCGCGGATTTTATCGGCAGAAGCTTTTGCTGCCAGATAAGTTGCTTTGCCAGTTTCTGCTTCCGAACGGTATTTCGTTTCCATCTGAAGCGCTTTTCTGGCATCTTCTTCATTTCCTGCCTTCAGCGCCTTTGCTGCAATTCCATGCCACTCATCTGCCTTTAAAGCTGCTTCATCCATCTGACCTTTTACCAGTTTTTCGTTGGCCAAAACAGAAAGAGACTCTTTTTTGGTTTTAGCCAGTTCTACTTTTGCGTCTGCAATGGTCTGATCCACTAATTTTTCTGGATCTTCAAACCGATCTAATAGTTCGTTTACATTTGCTTTTGTGATTGTCGCAATACGTTCAAAAATTCCTGCCATTTAATTATCCTCCTTTGATGGTGTCCCATATTTTCTCAGCAGTTCTTCCTCTTCCGGAGAGGTTGTGCTGCCAATCGGCGTTTCCAAGATTTCTTTCAGTTCTTCGGTTTCCTTTCGTCGTTCTTCTGCTACTTTAAAGGCGATAAAACCTCCGGCCAGACCTATTGCCAGTAAAGCACTTACGATTACACAGATTCGTGCAACGGATACCTGTTTACCAGCATCTCTCATAATCGTGTCTGCGGAATTACGAAATACTTTTGCAAAAAATTCCTCGTCAGATAAAGAAGAATCTGTATAATACCGATCCGCATTATTTAAGAAAATCTCTCTGGCATCCTCATCTATTACACTGTCAGCAGAAACTCCCGTATAAATCCAGGTAATATACTGGGAACTGTTATATTCCATAAAAGTAAAAATCATGTGGCCCTCATCATCATACAGCGACGCATATATGGTTTCCATGGCTGCCTCTGCCTCAGAATCAGTGATCTCTCCGCCCATTCCATTCAGATTATCAGTAATCAAAAGATATGGCTGTACACCGGTTTTTTCATAAAAATAATCCATTGCCTGTTCAACCAGACGTTTGTCCTGAATCCATCCCAGTTCATCCTGAATCAGTTGATTTGAAACAATACAGGCATCAGTTCCTAATTTTTCTCTGACCTTGCTGTCCTTTGCCCCTGCCATTGTAAAACCTGCAAAAATAAGAAGCATCAAAATAACAATACAGGCAAATCCTGTCAGCCATTTAAACCATCCCGGCATTCCACCGGAATTTTGTCCAGAACCTGTCTTGCTTTTCTGAGAATCCCTCTGCGGACTGGAGGTGCCTCTCCCTGAATCCCGATATACCGTTGTCATCGGGATAAAAACCGGTCCTCTAGATCCTACCGGTCTTCTTGGTGGCCTTGATGGTCTGGATGATCGATAAGAGTTTCCTCCAAAGGACGAACCCCCGCGATGTGTTCCCGACGAACGGTGACTGGAAAAGCCGCGACTCCCTCCTCTGCTCATTCCGCCTCCGGATCCGCCGGAACGTCCTCCTGAGCGGCCGCCTCCTCTTCCCATAAGCAAATTCCTCCTTTTATCTTCTATGCGTTCTGTATGTTCCCTATTAATGTCTACGTACTAAAGCGCCTCTGGTTCGATCCAGGTAATTCTTTACAGAGTCATACTCTCTGCTTGCTACAGCAGAAAATAACACATCTACCACATTTAACATGGCGATTCTGGAGCCCATTGCCCCGCTTCGAAATGTTACTTCCGGAGTCGAAATATTTAAAATTACATTTGCACCTTGAGCCAAATCACTTTTGCTGTACCGTGTAATTGCAATACTTTTTGCTCCATTTTCCCTTACTAATGCTAATGCATCTAAAATTTCTTCAGTCGTACCGGAATTCGAAACAAAAACCGCAACATCTTCTTTCTCCAAAATCGATGCCGTTGTTCGAATGCTATGGCTGTCAACAAATGCCTGACAATGTTTCTTTATACGCACGAATTTTTGCTGTGCATCTTGACATACCAGACCAGAAGCCCCTAATCCATACCAGTTTACCCATTGAGCAGAGGAAAGCAGGCTAACAGCCTCTTCTACCTGCTCTTTATCTAAAACCATTAGTGTATCTTCAATAGAACGACGATTATTAAATGAAACGTTTTCAATGATAGTTTCCAGTCTGTCTCCAGGGCAAATATCTGTGTACTTCTTTTCTTCTGTTTTTTCCTCTATACTTCCCAATGCCGCCGATAGACTTAACGTAAACTCTCGATAACCACGATATCCCAGCACTTTACAAAAGCGCAATACAGATGCCTCACTAGTACCGCTCTGTTTTGCTAATTGTTTAATGGACATTGCGGGTATTTTGCTGAGCCTTTCCTCCACATATGATGCTACCATTTTCTCCGTTCGTGTCATAGTTGGTTTTGCATCTTCCAGGCGAAGTACAACTTGATTACTGCTTGGTGTCATCCAGTATTCCCCCTTTTATCTTGCACATTTTTACATTACTCCCGAATCTGCCCATTTCCGTATATTACGTATTTGGTTGTGGTCAGTTCCTTTAATCCCATAGGGCCTCTTGCGTGAAGTTTCTGGGTGCTGATTCCAATTTCTGCCCCAAATCCAAATTCAGATCCGTCTGTAAAACGAGTAGATGCGTTAACATAGACTGCTGCGGCATCGATTTCATTTAAAAATTTCTGGGCGCTGGCATAATTCGAAGTAACAATGCTTTCGGAATGTCCGGTATTGTACTGATTGATGTGAGCAATGGCTTCTTCTATGGTTCCCACAATTTTCACAGAAATTATGTAATCCAGATACTCGGTTCCCCAATCTTCCGCGGAAGCTGGAACCAGGCCGGACACCAGACTGCAGGCCTCCTCATCTCCCCTGATTTCTACAGAAAACCGATCCAGACGTTCCTTTAACAGGGGCAGAATTTCCGGTGCAATATCCCTGTGAATTACCAGGGATTCGCAGGCATTGCAGACTCCGATTCTCTGGGTCTTGGCATTTTCAATAATGGAAAGAGCCATATCAAAATCTGCAGAAGCATCCACAAATACATGGCAGTTGCCGGTTCCCGTTTCAATAACCGGCACGGTGCTGTTTTCTACAACAGTTTTAATCAGTCCGGCTCCTCCTCTGGGAATTAATACGTCGATATAGCCGTTCAGGCGCATCATCTCTCTGGCCGTCTCCCTGCTGGTATCGGACACCAGCTGGAGGGCATCTTCCGAAAGACCGCAGGATTTCAGCCCCTCTCTTAATGCCTCTACAATGGCCTGATTTGAGAAAATGGCATCACTTCCTCCCTTTAATATTACGGCATTTCCTGACTTAAAGCAAAGTCCAAATGCATCTGCCGTTACGTTTGGCCTGGCTTCATAGATGATGCCCACTACCCCCAGGGGAACCTGTTTTTTACCGATAACAAGGCCATTGGGACGGGTTTTCATAGACAATACCTCTCCCACCGGGTCTTCTAAAGATGCGACTTCCCGCAATCCGTCTGCCATTGCTTTGATTCGGGCTGGATTTAAAGCAAGCCGGTCTAAAAGTCCCTGGCTCATCTGGCGGTTTCTGGCTCGTTCCATGTCTTTTGCATTTGCCTCTTCAATTTCCCGGCTTCGGCTTAACAGCGAATCAGCTGCAGCCAAAAGGCCTTCATTTTTTCTGGTACAGCCCAGGGTATTTAAAACAGCCGCTGCTGCCCTGGATTTTTTACCCATTTCTATCAATGTCATGGTCATTCCTCCTGCAAACAATTGTTTGTGTCGGTGTCACAATCTGATCTAACAGACAGTCGTGAGATTCATAGGGAAGGGAATCAAATAGCTGAAAATCATAGCCCAGCCCGATTTTTTTCCACATTATATTTGAAAACCGATTTAGATATTTGTCATAATACCCTCCGCCATAGCCGATTCTTATTCCGTTTCCGGAAAATGCTGCAGCTGGGACTATGATAACCGAATCATGGCTGGGACGGGCCGGAATAGAGCGTTCCGATCCAAGAAGTTCCGGCTCCGGCTCTAAAATTCCCATGGCGCTGGGTCTGGTCTCCGAAAGATCCTCAATATAAAAAAACAGAACCCTGGGTACGGCTACAGGGATATTTTTCTGCCACAGTTCCTCTAAAATCAATCTGGTTCCTGCTTCATTTCGGATATCCAGATAACAGAACACACTGACAGGATGCTTCATTTCTTCTAATTCAAACAGCCGGTCTTTTAAAGACCGATCCCATTCGGCCTTTTCTTTGCTGGTAACTGCCCTGCGGAGCGACCGGATCTTTTTTCGTATTTCACTTTTTGTTTCCATACTTCTTTCCCAAGTCCGTAATCGTGCCGTCTGGCTCTTTAATCGAAATATTGTTTAACGTACCTCTCATATTCCGTCTGATGGCCTCGATGTACTCTTTGCGGAGAGCAGCCTGCTCTTTCTTTTCTGCATCGGTCAGTCCTACGGACTGGGATTTATGATATAAAGTATTAATGCGGTCAATTTTTTCCTGATTCATGTTAAAACCCCCAGATTAGTATACATAAAATTTTTATGTCAACATTGTAAAGAAACTGTTTCTAAATCATGCCGATCAGCACTCATAATGAATGTAACTCATTAAATCAAAATCTTTATTTGGATGGGCTAAAAATAACGTTCCCCGCTCTCTTCCTTCTGTAATATCCAGAACGGCAGATACCTCTTCCCCATTGGCAATTACCATGTCACATCCGCTGTCTGTGGCAATCCGGGCTGCTGCCAGCTTTGCTGCCATGCCTCCGGTTCCTACATCACTTCCAGAAGTCGGTTTTCCCATAGCCAGCAGTTCTTCTGTAATCTCCGGTACCAGAGGAATCAGCCTGGCTTTGGGATTTCTTCTGGGATCATCAGAATACAGGCCGTCAATATCAGAAAGCAGAATCAAAAGATCCGCTCCTATCAGTGCTGCTACAATGGCAGACAGCCGGTCGTTGTCTCCAAAATTATCAACCAATGGGATTTCCGAGGTAGAAACGGTGTCATTTTCATTGACAATGGGAATGGTGTGAAGCTTTAACAGTTCTTCAAAGGTATTCTGGGCATTAAATCGGGAAGCATCGTTTACCATGGTATTTTTGGTCAAAAGCACCTGGGCAGCCGTCTGGTTATATTCCGAAAACAGCTTTTGATACACCATCATCAGTCTGGCCTGGCCAACAGCTGCATACGCCTGTTTTTCAGCCAGAGAAGCTGGTTTTCCACGATGTCCCAGAGCCTGCCGTCCTGCAGCGATGGCTCCAGATGACACCAGAATTACATCCTTTCCCTGAGCCTTTAAATCGCTGATTATCCGAACCAGTTTCTCGATTTTAACCAGATTTAAATCTCCGGTTTCCTTATGGGTCAGGGAGGAAGAACCAATTTTAATGATAATTCTTTTTTTCTCTTTTAATGTCAAACGAATCTGGGTGTTCATATCTGCTCCTTATCCAAAACAGTGTTCTTCATGTCAGAAAACGGCTGATAGCGGCCTGCCAGAACCTCAGCAGTCCGGATGCCGTCCATAGCAGCCGAAGTTATTCCTCCGGCATATCCGGCTCCCTCTCCGCAGGGATACAGTCCTTCTATCGCACTTTCAGAATCCTTGTCTCTGGGAATTCTTACGGGAGAGGAGGTGCGGCTTTCGATTCCTGCCAAAATTCCATCTTCCCTGTTAAATCCCTGTATTTTGTGGCCAAACGCTTCCACACCTTCTATAAAGGCTTCGGATAATCCGGCAGGCATTAATTCCCGCAAATTGGCAAATTGAAAGCTGCCGCAAAATTCCGGCGTCACTTCACCAAACGCTTCGGACATACGATTTTCCTTAAAATCACCGTAAAGCTGGACGGGAATTTTCCCCTGTCCCAACTCCCAGGCTTTTTCCTCCAGTTTTCTCTGGAATTCTACGCCAGCCAGCGGACGGTTTTCATCTCCTCCAAAATCTTCCGGAGTGACAGTGACAATGACTGCGCTGTTGGCATTTTTTCCGTCTCTGGCATGGTTGCTCATACCGTTTACTGCCAGCCGTCCCTGTTCGGAAGACGCATTGACCACATAGCCTCCGGGACACATGCAAAAGGTGTAGACCCCTCTGCCGCTTTGTGCCTGATGGGTCAGTTTATAACTTGCCGCTCCTAAAATCCTGGCCGCTTCGCTGCCATATTGAGAATTGTCAATCTGCTCCTGAGGATGCTGAATCCTGAGGCCAACAGCAAAGGCCTTGGGCTCCATAGGAACCTTTTTCTGATGCAGCACTTCAAAAGTATCTCTGGCGCTGTGGCCGACAGCCAGTACCACTGCACTGGTGTCAATGGATTCGGTTCCATTGACCAGAACGCCGGTCAGTTTTCTGGAGCCGTCAGGCTTCTCTTCTATCCGGAAATCCGTTACGCAGGCATGAAACCTTACCTGACCGCCCAGTCGGATGATTTCTTCCCGAATCCGTCTCACTACCTGACTTAATACGTCGGTTCCAATATGAGGCTTATTGACATAGCAGATGGACGGATCTGCTCCAAATTCCGCTAAAATCCGAAGTACCTCACCATTCCGTCCGGAAACGTCTTTTACCAGAGTATTTAATTTGCCGTCAGAAAACGTTCCGGCTCCGCCTTCTCCAAACTGAACGTTGCACTGGGGATCGAATTCTCCCGTTTTCCAAAATTTATCAACTTTTTCTTTCCGTTCCTCTACCGAACCGCCCCGTTCCAGCAAAATGGGATGGTAACCGGCCCTGGCAAGTATCAGGCCGCAAAAAAGTCCGGCCGGACCTGCTCCGATTATTACTGGAGGAGAAAGAAGAGGTTCCGTTCCACAGGAAGGAAAGGTATAACGCAGTTCTTTTTTAAGAACTGCATTGGGATTTTTGGCTCTCTTTACAATCTGCGCCTCCTGATCTGCCCAGATGTCTACCACATAGCTGTATGTAATCTCTTCCCGTTTTCTGGCGTCAATGGACTGCTTTACAATCTCCATCCGCCTGATTTGACCAGGCTGTATCCGAAGGGCTTTGGCTGCTTTTGCTGTCAGATCCTTCTGACTGTGCCGGATTGGAAGCTTTACCTGGGAAAGCCGTATCATATATGCTTCTCCTTTCTCTGGGATTTGTTTCCTGCCGCAGTCTTCCCTGCCGCAGTTTTTTCAGCCGCCGCTTTTCCCGCCAGATAACCGGTGGTCCAGGCCCACTGCAGATTATAGCCGCCGCAGATTCCGTCTACATCCAGAAGTTCTCCTGTCAGGTACAGTCCTTTTTGAATTTTGGACTCCATGGTAAAGGGACTTACCTCCCTGGTATCGACTCCTCCGCAGCACACCTGGGCATTGGCAAAGGGATTGACGCTCTGAACCAATGCCTGGTATTCTTTGATTTGGCTGGTCAGGGCATCGATCTGTCCCCTGGTAAGGCTTTTGCAGGTCTCTGTCAGGCGGATGCCGGACAGCTTTAACAGTACCGCTGCCAGCTTTTTATTGAGCAAACCGGTCAGAAAGTCTTCGCACAGCCGATTTGGAAACCGCCTTGCCCTGTTTTCCAACATCTGCCTCATTTCTGCCTCCGTTTTTTCGGGGAAGAAGTCCACCCGGACCGTTACGTTCTTTTTCTCACTTAAGGCTCTGGAGGCATACCGGCTGATTTGGAAAACCGGAATTCCGCTTAAGCCGTAGTCTGTAAGCTGCAGTTCGCCGCGTTCTCTGACCGCAGCCTTTTTTTCGACATACAGGGTTAAAGCTGCATCTGTCCGGATTCCCGACAATTGTTTATAATAAGAACCCTGACACCGAAGCTGAACCAATGCCGGAAGGGGACGGATAATCGTATGTCCCAGCATCTTTGCCAATTCATAGCCGGAACCGTCTGAACCGGTAGCGGGAGCCGCTTTCCCCCCTGTCGCCAAAATCAGGGCATTTCCCTGAATCCGTTCCTTCTTTTCCGATCCATGTTCTCCATCTTTTACCAGCCCTCCCACCAGCCAGCCTTCTCCTTTTTTCTGAATGGATGTGGGAGAAAAACTGCAGATTACCCGGACGTTATACTCCTTTAAACTCATTCGCAGTACATCCAGCACAGCAGAGGCCTGATCCGACACAGGATAGTAATAGCCCTGTCTGTCCTTTACTTCTAATCCCATATCGGAAAACCAGTCAATGGTATCTTTGGTTCCAAACTGTTTCAGCGCCTTTAATGGAAAATCCGGCTGGTTCGAACGGTAACAGGCTGCGTCCATATACTGGTTGGTCAGATTGCACCGGCCGTTTCCTGTCGATAAAATCTTTTTTCCAACTCTGTCCATATGCTCTAAAATCGTCACGTCTGCTCCCGATTTGGCTGCCCAGATGGCCGCAGCCATACCAGAAGCTCCGCCTCCGATTATGATAATCGTTTTTTTCACTATTTAAACCTCTCCTGATGGTATTCGGTAATCAGTATAACACAGTTAAACCAGCTTTGCCACTGTGAAAATCCGCCTCTTTTGCTGTCAGCTGGTATGGTTTTGCTGTCAGCTGGTATAGGATTCCAGGTAGCTGTAAACTTCCATCATGGTTGCAAACCAGATTCCCTCCCGCAGTCTGTCCTGTTCTTGCTCTGGAAAATCGGTTATGGGAATGTGGGTGTAAAGACATACCTCCTCCTGTTTTCTGCGGAATACCAGTAAAAATCCATCTTCCGCCACCAGACAGTACGGCGGTTCTTCTGGAGTAGAAATATGTTCCACCTCATTCTGATTCATCACAATCCGGTCTGGCGGAGACGTTTCCTGCTTTACCGTTGGCGAAACAGACGGCTCTTCTATCGGCATGGCTTTTTTTATGAAATGCGCTGCGCCCAGACACATAAGACTGACCCCTAAAAATAAAGATACGCAGAATACAAACTTTTTCATGGAAATCCTCCTTTCCATGGTTAGTATCTGCTTATCTTGCAAAATTATCCTTATCAGCGAAGATGAAGTTTTCTGGCTGCTCCTAAAATCCTGGTTCCCATCGGCATATCCTTTAATTCTCTGTCACTGAAGCCTCCAAATTTTAATAATAGTAGACCGTAAACGGCAATGGCACCTGCAATGGCCGGGCAAATGGCAATTATCAGCCCCAGACGGCCGGCTGCCAGAGACTCTGGCAAAAGACTGGAAACCAGAGTATAAAGGCCATATGCAGCC
>URUX01000044.1 GCA_900551135.1 uncultured Clostridium sp. | reverse complement strand
ACGCCCGATGCTTCTTGTCCGCTGTAAGCGGGCAAGAAGATGCATGGCTGAACTGATATGATTTTGCAGATACTGGTAAGAAGAAAGGGTAGCGTATGGCAAAAAAAGAAAGCAAAAAAGAACTGGAGCAGAGGGTTGGCCGGATTCTGGAGGCTCTGGATCGGGAATATGGGACAGAGTACCGGTGTTATTTAAACCATGAAACCCCATGGCAGCTATTGATTGCCGTAATCCTGAGCGCTCAGTGTACCGATGCGAGAGTCAATCTCGTAACGGCAGATTTATTTAAAAAATATGATAGTTTAGAGAAATTTGCAGATGCTAATTTAAAGGAACTGGAGCAGGATATTCATTCTACCGGTTTTTACCATATGAAAGCCAAAAATATTATTTCCTGCTGCAAAGACCTGGTGGAAAAGTTTGACGGACAGGTGCCGGAAAAACTGGAAGAACTGATTTCCCTGGCTGGAGTAGGACGAAAAACTGCAAATGTGATTCGGGGAAATGTTTACCATGAACCCAGTATTGTGGTGGATACTCATGTAAAGCGGATTTCCAGAAAATTGGGTCTTACCAAAGAGGAGGATCCGGAAAAAATAGAATACAGCCTGATGAAGGTGCTTCCAAAGGAACACTGGATTTTATGGAATATCCATATTATTACTCTGGGACGAACCATCTGCACGGCCAGAAAGCCCAAGTGCGGAGAGTGCTTTTTGCGGGATAACTGTCCCGCTGCAGAGGGATAGGACAGGAGAAAGACATGAATAAATCTTACGTTGCCATTGATATTGAGACAACAGGACTGGATACAAAACAGGATAAGATTATCGAAATCGGAGCGGTCAGGGTTATAAACGGAGAGGAGACAGAACGGTTTTCCTCTTTTGTTAATCCCAGGAGAGAACTTCCGGAACGGATTACAGAACTGACCGGTATTAAGCCGTCCATGCTGGAACATGCGCCGGATATCGGGGATGTGATTGGAAAAGTCATAACGTTTGCAGAAGGGCTTCCGCTGCTGGGGCATCATATCATTTTTGACTACAGTTTTTTAAAGCGGGCCGCGATTAACTGGGGCGGCTGTAAAACCTGGGAAAAAGACGGTATTGATACGCTGGCTCTCTGCAGGAATTTTATGCCGGAAGGAGAAAAGAAAAATCTGGCTGCGGCATGCCGGTATTTTCAGGTTCCCATGGGAACTGCCCACAGAGCGGAGGAAGATGCCAGGGCGGCTCACAGGCTGTTTTGTTGTCTGCTGTCCCGGTATGGTGAGGAACAGCCGGCTGTATTTACGGAAAAACCCTTGATTTACCGGGTAAAAAAGGAACAGCCAGCCACAAAAAGGCAAAAAGAACGCTTGCATGATCTGATAAAATATCATAGAATAAACGTATCTTTGCAAATCGAGCATTTGACAAGGAATGAAGCTTCCCGGCTGACAGATCAGATTCTGTCCCGGTATGGCAGGATATAAGAGGTGAAAAAAATGATCAATATGAATGATAAGAAGACAAAGAAAATTGTATCTGCTGTAATTGTAATTTTATTGGTAGTGGCAATGGTGCTTCCATTAGTTCTCAGCGCATTTGCAATTTAATAAACAGCATGGTCAGCAGTCAGACAGGAGTATGAGGATTTTGAGTATGATGAAACGATTTTGGGGAATTGGACTCTGTGCAGGGGCGCTGGTTTTTCTTCCGGCAGTTCCTGCATATGCAGAAAGCCGGATTCCGGAAGGTGTTTACGCAGATGAGATAAGTTTGGGCGGCCTGACCAGAGAAGAAGCCAATCAAGCCATTGGGGATTATGTAAAAACATTATCCGATCATAAGATTACATTAAATATGGGAGAAGACAGGGCAGATACGACAGCCGGGGATCTGGGGATTTTCTGGAGCAACCAGGAAGCCGTTGAGGAAGCGCTGGCAGAGTATCAGGGAGGAAATCTGATAAAACGCTACATGAACAGTGTGGATTTGAAGGCCAGTCCCAGGACCATAGAAGTGGAGATTTCTGCAGATGAGGAAAAGGTAAGAGAGTTTATCGACAGTAAGTCAGCAGGACTGGTGGAAGAACCGATCGATGCGTCTATGGATGTAGCTGACGGTGAGTTTGTGATTACTCCATCTGCAGCAGGAAAGATGGTAGATATAGAAGCAACGAATGCAGCGTTAAATGAGGCTTTGAAAAACGGTCTGGACGGTGCAGTGGAGGTAGAAGCCCACATTGTGGAAAAGCAGCCGAAGATTACGACAAACGATCTGGAAAGCATCGAGGATGTGCTGGGAACTTTTTCAACCAGCTTCAGCAGCAGCGGCTACGCCAGGGCAACCAATGTAGAAGTAGGCGCGTCAAAGATAGATAATCACATTATTATGCCAGGAGAGACTTTATCCGGCTATGAATGTCTTCAGCCCCTGACAGCGGAAAATGGTTATAAAAATGCCGCTTCTTATGAAAATGGAAAAGTAGTAGACAGTATTGGAGGCGGTGTATGCCAGCTTGCGACAACGCTTTACAATGCAGCCCTGGAAGCAGAACTGGAGATTACCCAGAGACAGAACCACTCCATGATCGTAACCTATGTGAAGCCGTCCAGAGATGCGGCTATTGCCGGTACGGTAAAAGATATTAAGATTACCAATAATTACAGCACTCCGATTTATGTAGAGGGCAGGACGGAGGGGCGGACACTTACATTTACCATTTACGGAAAAGATACCCGCCCTGCCAACCGTGAAGTCAAGTATGTATCGGAGACATTAAGGAGAACAGATCCGGGAGCGCCGAAGGAGATTACCGATCCTTCCTTAAGCCCGGGAGCCAGAGTAAAGGTTCAGTCTGCTCATTATGGTTTAGAGTCCCAGTTGTGGAAATATGTCTATATAGACGGAAAAGAAGTGGAAAAAACCCTGTTAAACCAGGACGTTTATTACGCATCCAAGGCGGTTTACCGAGTAGGACCGGCTGCGGCTGCAGCACCAGTACAGCCAATGGTTCCTCCATCTGTACCTGCGCCTGTGCCGGAAGAAACGCCGGCACCTGCAGAATCAGCGCCCCAGGAGACCCGTCCTGACGAGTATGGACCAGGTATTGGTCTGGATACAAATCAGCCGGCAGCGCCTGCAGAAACACCGGCGCCGGAACCTGCGCCAGCAGCGCCAGAGCCAGAACCCCAGATACCGGCGGAAGGAGCAGCCTTATGATTCGGCCTACAAACAGAGAAAAACTCGGACAGATGGAAGCCGGACAGGATTTGGTTGCGGCGGGTTATATCGGAGAGATAGGAGCAGCGGCCATTGCCAGGTTCAGGCGGGAAGAACTGCTCCAGTGGTTTTCAGAAGAGTATTATAAGAAATTTGATATAAAAACAGATACGCATCAGCAGCTTTCCTGGGAAATGGCAAAAAGTCTGGGGGCTACTGAATTTGAGATGATGGGAGAGGGCGGTATTTTCACCGCCCTCTGGACGCTTTCAGCAACATACCATAAGGGGATTGTCATTGATTTGCGGGCGATTCCGGTAAGGCAGAGTACCATTGAACTTTGCGAACGGTATGAACTGACCCCGTACCGTCTGTGGTCAGGCAATTGTGCAGTTATGGTATCAAATAATGGCTGGCACCTTGCAAAACGGCTGCAGGAACTGGGAATAGAAGCAGCCGTCATTGGCCAGGCAGCGGCAGGGGCGGCAAAGGAAATTCGTTACGGTGGAGAGACAGGCTGTATGGAGAGACCGAGAGCAGATGAAATCTATCGGATAATACCGGATTTTAAGCCTCAGACGTTGGAAACACAGGAAATTTAAGGAGGAGACGACATGAGAGAGAGGATTTTAGCGGTACTGGAGAAGAACAGCAGAATCGACATTAAGGATCTGGCGATTCTTTTAGGCGAAAGTGAAGTGGCGGTGGCCAATGAAATTGCGGATATGGAAAAAGAGCGGATTATCTGCGGCTATCATACCCTGATTAACTGGGATAATACCAGTGAAGAAAAAGTACAGGCTTTAATTGAGGTCAAGGTTACTCCCCAGAGAGGCATGGGTTTTGACAAGATCGCAGAACGAATCTACCAGTACAGTGAAGTAGACTCCGTCTTTCTTATGTCCGGCGGTTATGACTTTACGGTTATTATTGAAGGGAAAACCATGCGTCAGGTAGCCTTGTTTGTCTCTGAGAAGCTGTCCACCCTGGATTCTGTACTCAGCACGGCAACCCACTTTGTACTGAAAAAGTATAAAGATCACGGAACCGTAATTGCAGATCCGATCCATGATGAAAGGAT
Organism: uncultured Clostridium sp.; assembly: GCA_900551135.1. Taxonomy (GTDB): domain Bacteria; phylum Bacillota; class Clostridia; order Lachnospirales; family Lachnospiraceae; genus UMGS1370. Next base: position 11,340 of record URUX01000044.1, on the reverse strand, counting down.
GCCGATTAGTCTATGAGAAATCCATTATCTGATACCATAGTACAGATTCCGCCATCTGGAATCCGTAAATTTTTTGATATTGTAAGCGAAATGAAAGATGCCATTTCCCTGGGCGTAGGCGAGCCGGATTTTGATACGCCATGGCATATCCGAGAGGAAGGTATTTATTCTCTGGAAAGAGGCCGTACCTTTTATACATCGAATGCAGGCTTAAAAGAGTTAAAAGAAGAAATTGCCATTTATTTAAAGCGCCGCTATCAGGTGCTGTATGACGGTTCCAGCGAGGTTATGGTTACTGTCGGAGGAAGCGAGGCAATCGATATTGCTTTGCGGGCAATGATTAATGCAGGAGCAGGCGAAGAAGTATTGATTCCCCAGCCCAGTTATGTATCCTATGTGCCGTGTACCGTTCTGGCAGGAGGCGTACCGGTTATCATTGAACTGGAAGCAAAAGATGAGTTCCGGCTGACACCGGAAAAACTTCTGGAAAAAATCACCCCAAATACCAAGATTCTGGTACTTCCATTCCCGAATAATCCGACAGGGGCGATTATGGAGAAGGAAGATTTAGAGGCTATTGCCAAAATTGTAATCGAAAAGGATTTGTATGTGATTTCAGATGAGATTTATTCTGAACTTACATATAAAGGAGAGCATACGACGATCGCCTCTCTGCCTGGCATGAAAGAGAGAACCGTGCTGATTAACGGTTTTTCCAAAGCATTCGCCATGACAGGATGGCGTCTGGGATATGCCTGCGCGCCGGAGATGATTCTGACCCAGATGTTAAAGATTCATCAGTTTGCCATTATGTGCGCCCCGACTACCAGCCAGTATGCAGGAGTGGAAGCGCTTCGCAACAGTGATGAAGACGTAAAGACCATGCGGGAAGCCTACAATCAGCGCCGCCGTTATCTGATGCATGCATTTCAGGAGATGGGACTTGAATGTTTTGAACCATATGGCGCATTCTATACATTCCCATGTATTAAGCGGTTTGGAATGACTTCCGATGAATTTGCGACACGGCTTCTTCGGGAAGAAAAAGTAGCGGTAGTTCCTGGATCTGCTTTTGGAGACTGCGGAGAAGGATATCTGAGAATTTCCTATGCCTACTCCTTAGAGGATTTAAAAAAGGCGCTGGAAAGAATGAGACGGTTTATCGAAAAACTGGAGAAAGAATTATGATTAATATTGTATTGTACGAGCCGGAAATGCCGGCTAATACAGGAAATATCGGCCGCACCTGTGTGGCTACCGATACCCGGCTGCATTTGATTGAGCCGCTGGGATTTAAGCTGAATGAAAAACAGTTAAAACGGGCAGGGCTGGATTACTGGGACAAACTGGATGTGACCGTATACAGCGATTTTAAGGACTTTTTAGAAAAAAATCCTGGAGCCAAGATTTACATGGCAACTACAAAAGCTCCTAATGTGTACACAGACGTTGCATATGAGCCGGACTGCTATATTATGTTTGGGCCGGAGAGCAGGGGAATACCGGAAGAGATTCTGGTGGATCATCAGGACAACTGTGTGAGAATTCCCATGTGGGGAGATATCCGTTCCTTAAACTTGTCTAACTCGGTTGCGATTATTCTTTATGAAGCGCTAAGACAGAATGGATTTGAAAAAATGACCATGGAAGGCCATTTGATCAGATTTGACTGGAAATAACATATAGTTTCTTTCTGTTTTGGAAAAACAGGGCGCTGCCGTACCGATGGCTCATCATCGGCTGGCAGCGCCCGTTTTATTTTATGTGATTATTCGTAGTGCTTCTTTAAAATACTTCTTGCAACACTGATGCCGTTTGCAGAAGCCTGCTGCAGACCACGGGTAACGGAAGCACCGTCTCCAATGGCACGAAGGCCTTTGATACTGGTTTCAAAATCAGTATTTACAACAACTTTGTTGGAATAGAATTTAACTTCTACGCCGTAAAGCAGGGTTTCATCACTGGCGATACCAGGAGTAACCTTGTCCAGAGCCAGCAGCATTTCTTTAATATCAACCATAATACGGTGCGGGAATACCAGAGACAAATCTCCAGGCACAGCGTCCTTTAAGGTAGGAATCAGGTTGTTGCGGCAGAGACGCTCTTCGGTAGTACGGCGTCCTCTCTGGAAGTCGCCGAAGGTCTGAACTAAAATCTTGCCGTCACACAGCATGTTGCTCAGCTGGGCAATGTGCTTGCCGTATTCAATCGGAGTCTTAAACGGTTTTGTAAAGTTTTTGGATACCAGAAGAGCAAAGTTGGTATTCGTGGTCTTGTATTCTTTGGATTTATAGGCGTGGCCGTTTACAACTGCCAGACCATTTTCATAGTATTCGGTAGCGACTTCACCGGAAGGATTGGTACAGAATGTACGAACCTTATCGTCAAAGGTAGGAGTGTAGTAAACCAGTTTTGCCTCGTAGAGATTTTTGTTTAAGAATTCCATAATCTCATCCCGGACTTCCACGCGGACACCGATATCTACAGTACCAACCTGGGTTTCAATATCATGCTCGCCGCAGATATGGCTGAACCAGTCGGAACCTTCACGGCCGATAGCGGCAACGATTTCCTGGGCGGTAAAGGTTTCGTCTTTATCAGTCGTAACACCTACAGCCTGACCGTTTTCAATGATGATATTTTTAACCATGGTATTAAATTCCATATATACGCCCTGAGCCAGCAGATGCTCCTGAAGACGGGTATAGATTTTATATCCTTCTTCGGTTCCCAGATGACGGATAGGACATTCAATTAATTTTAAGTTTGCCTGAATTGCTTTTCTGCGGATTTCTTCGATTTCTTTCTGTTTGTCAACACCATAAACATTGGTATCAGCGCCAAATTTCAGATAAATATTATCGGATTCCCGAATTAATTCTGTAGCTTTTTCGTAACCCAGGATCTCCGGCAGGTGGCCGCCTACGTCAGGAGATAAGGAAAGCTTTCCGTCAGAGAATGCGCCTGCTCCTGCAAAACCGGTAGTAATGGAACATGGCTTACAGCCTACGCAGACTTTGGTAGTACGTTTTGGACACACCCGTTTTTCAATGGGACGTCCCTTTTCAATCATAAGAATTTTTAAATCCGGTTTTTTTTCAATTAATTCATAGGCACAGAAAATACCAGAAGGACCGGCCCCAATAATAATTACGTCAAAATTGTTTTGATTCATAAATGATAACTTCTCCTCTCTAAATGAAAAACAGCACCAAAAAAAGCTTATAGTCAGCTATTTTCGGCAGCTGGTAGAAACGTTCAACCAATTATGAACTTATATAAGCATACATTAAAAGTATAGCATAGAAGAGCAGACGACGCAACGAAAAAAATCAGTATACAAACCTATAAAAATGGGATATACTAAATCGTGACAAAGAGCAGCGTTAGACCCCATCCCCCGGCGGTTTAGCGCTTTTGTGGCGTGGATAGAATGGAGGAATAAAAATGTATATCATTGCAGGTCTGGGAAACCCTGGGAAGCAGTATGAAAATACGAGACATAATGCCGGTTTTATGGCGCTGGATGCACTGGCAGATCAGCTTGGAACGTCAATCGAGGAAAAAAAGCATAAGGCGTTGTGCGGAAAGGCAGTAATTGGAGGGGAAAAAGTAATTCTGTTAAAGCCCCAGACATTTATGAATCTGAGCGGAGAAAGCATTCGGGCTGCTGCCGATTTCTATAAAGTAGATCCAGAGCATATTATGGTTATATATGATGATATCAGTCTGGAGCCAGGCCAGCTTCGGATTCGGAAAAAAGGAAGCGCAGGCGGCCACAATGGAATCAAAAGTATTATTGCCCATCTGGGAACCCAGGAATTTCCAAGAGTAAAAGTTGGAGTAGGGGCCAAACCGGATCGGATGGATCTGGCAGATTATGTGCTGGGCCATTTCTCTCAGATTGAGGGCCGGGTCATGGAAGATGCTTCAAAAGAGGCAGGACAGGCTGCCCAGGCAATCATTTTAGATGGAATTGAGGCGGCTATGAACCGCTACAATGGCAAGAAGGCTTAATAGTTACAATGTGCATCTGAAAGGAAGGACAGGAGAAAATGATTAACCCTCTAGTGGAATTAAAAGAATATGAGGATTTAACAGAAGCCCTGAAGCGAAACAGAGGGCCGGTTCATGTGACTGGATCCATGGACTCTCAAAAGGTTCAGCTGATGCATGAATTAGGAGGCAGCCAGGGCTGGAAGCTGGTAGTTACCTATGATGAACAGAGAGCCAGGGAGATCTATGATGACTTCCGTAATTTCACCAGACAGGTATGGCTGTATCCGGCCAAGGATCTGCTGTTTTTCAGTGCAGATATTCATGGAAATCTGATGGTAAGGGAACGTCTGGCAGTACTGCGCCGTCTGATGGAAGAGCCAGGGGGAGTTATCGTTACTACTATGGACGGTCTAATGGATCATCTGCTTCCCCTGGAGTATATAAAAAAACAGATCCTGACGGTATCCGGAGGCGAGGTCGTGGATTTGGATGTATGGAGAAAACGGCTGACCGCCCTGGGATACGAGCGTATGGCCCAGGTGGACGGCATGGGCCAGTTTTCCATCAGAGGAGGAATTATTGACATATTTCCGCTGACAGAGGAATCCCCCATCCGTATTGAACTGTGGGATGATGAAGTGGATTCAATCCGTACCTTTGATTTGGAAAGTCAGAGATCCATTGAACAGTTAGACTCTGTTACCATCTATCCGGCAGCAGAAGTAGTGGTGACACCGGAACAGCTGGCACAGGGAATTGAGGCGATGGAAAAAGAAGCCAAAGTCTATGAAAAAACATTGAGAAGCCAGAAAAAAATTGAGGAAGCCAGCCGGATTCGTTCTGTCATACGGGAACTTGCAGAAGAACTAAAGGAAGGATGGAAGGTTTCTGGCCTGGATGCTTATGTCCGTTATTTCTGTAAGGATACGGTTTCGTTTCTGGATTATTTTAAGGCCGGACTGTCAGATGGAAGCAGTACGATTTTTCTGGATGAGCCTTTAAGACTTCGGGAAAAAGGAGAGACAGTCGAGACAGAGTTTCGTGAGAGCATGATCCAGCGTTTGGAAAAAGGATATCTGCTTCCGGGGCAGACGGAAATTTTGTATCCTGCAAAAGAAATTCTGGCCAGGGTTCAGACCGGAAGAAGCGTTTATCTGACAGGTCTGGATCAAAATCTGAATAATTTTACAGTAAAGGATAAATTTGGTTTTGATGTAAAAAATGCCAATTCCTATCAAAACAGTTTTGAATTATTAATAAAAGACTTAACCAGATGGAAAAACAACGGATACCGGGTTGTGCTTCTGTCTGCTTCCAGGACAAGAGCCAGCCGTCTGGCCAGTGATTTGAGAGAGTATGATTTAAAGGCTTACTGCCCAGATCCGGAGGCGGCAGAGGAGAATAGAGACGTATCCGCAGAAACAAAAGTCTGCCCGGGTGAGATTATGGTGGTTTATGGAAACCTCCACAGGGGCTTTGAATATCCGCTGCTGAAATTTGTCGTGATTACAGAAGGGGATATGTTTGGGGCAGAAAAGAAGAAGCGGAAACGTAAGAAAACCGCTTATGAAGGAAAGAAGATCCAGAACTTTTCCGAACTGTCTGTAGGAGATTACGTGGTTCACGAGGATCATGGAGTCGGTATTTATCGGGGAATTGAAAAAATAGAGCAGGATCATGTGGTTAAGGACTATATTAAAATCGAGTATGGAGATGGAGGCAACCTGTATCTGCCGGCAACCAGGCTGGAAGGAATTCAGAAATATGCGGGGGCAGAGGCAAAAAAACCAAAGCTTAACAAACTGGGCGGAGCAGAGTGGAGCAAGACCAAAACCAAAGTTAAGGGAGCAGTACAGGAGATTGCAAAGGATCTGGTACAGCTTTATGCAGCGCGCCAGTCAGGAAGCGGTTTTCCATGCGGCCCTGATACCGTATGGCAAAAAGAATTTGAAGAACTATTCCCCTATGAGGAAACAGACGATCAGTTAGATGCTATTGAAGCAACAAAAGCAGATATGGAAAGCACAAAAATCATGGATCGGCTAATCTGCGGAGACGTAGGATTCGGAAAAACGGAGATTGCGCTGCGTGCAGCATTTAAGGCAGTTCAGGAGAGCAAACAGGTGGTCTATCTGGTGCCCACTACGATTCTGGCACAGCAGCATTATAATACGTTTGTTCAGAGAATGAAGGATTTTCCGGTAAGGGTGGATATGATGTCCAGGTTCCGGACGCCAGGCCAGCAGAAAAAGACTCTGGAGGATTTAAAAAAAGGCCAGGTAGACATTTTGATTGGAACTCACAGGGTTTTATCTTCGGATGTGGTGTTTAAAGATCTGGGGCTGCTGATTATTGATGAGGAGCAGAGGTTTGGCGTTACGCACAAAGAAAAAATCAAACAGTTAAAAAAGAATATCGACGTTTTAACGTTGACGGCGACTCCCATTCCCAGAACGCTCCACATGAGTCTGGTAGGAATCCGGGATATGAGTGTGCTGGAAGAACCGCCTATTGACCGGACGCCGATTCAGACTTATGTCATGGAATACAATGAAGAGATGGTGCGGGAGGCCATTCACCGGGAAATGGCCAGGGGAGGACAGGTTTATTACGTCTATAACCGGGTTAATGACATTGTGGAAGTGACCAACCGGATAGCGGCTCTGGTGCCAGAGGCCAATGTTGTGTTTGCCCATGGCCAGATGAAGGAGCATGAACTGGAACGGATTATGCTGGATTTTATTAATGGAGATATCGACGTATTGGTATCCACCACCATTATTGAAACAGGACTGGACATTCCCAATGCCAATACCATGATTGTCCATGATGCTGATCACATGGGATTGTCCCAGCTTTATCAGCTTCGGGGACGGGTGGGAAGATCCAACCGGACAGCATATGCGTTTTTTATGTACCGCAGGGATAAACTGTTAAAAGAAGAAGCTGAAAAACGCCTTCAGGCAATCCGGGAATTTACAGAACTGGGTTCCGGAATTAAAATCGCCATGCGGGATCTGGAAATCCGGGGAGCAGGAAATGTACTGGGAGCCGAGCAGCATGGTCATATGGAAGCAGTTGGATATGATCTGTACTGTAAACTCTTAAATCAGGCAGTCCGTGCCATTCAGGGGCTGGCAAAAGAAGAAGAGGCTTATGAAACCGTTGTGGACTGCGATATTAATGCGTATATTCCGTCCTCATATATTAAAAATGAGTATCAGAAACTGGATATTTATAAACGAATTTCTGCCATTGAAAATGAAGATGAATATATGGATATGCAGGATGAGTTAATGGACCGGTTTGGCGAGATTCCAAGAGCAGTAGAAAACCTGCTGAGGATTGCTGCGTTAAAGGGAATGGCCCACAGCGTGTTTGTCACAGAGGTAGGAATCAACCGCCAGGAAGTCCGGCTTATTATGTATCCAAAGACCCGGCTGGATTCTGCAGGGATTCCGGAGTTGATTGCTTCTTATAAAGGCCGTCTTAAGTTTCAGATGGGCGACCAGCCTTATTTCCTGTATCAGGAAATGAATAAGAAAAACCAGGACAGCGGCGCCATGATGGAAAAAGCAAAAGAAATTTTAGGAAAATTAAAAGAACTGGTGAAATAACAGCATACCGCAGACTCCTGATAGTTGTAATGTCAGGAAGCTGCGGTATATTTTATCAGAGACTGGCAGAGGAAACGGTTTCGTTTCCTTCTAATGTATTCAATTCTTTAAATATCCCCCTCATAATAAAAATCGTTAAAATAAAGGTGCATAAATCGGACAGCGGCTGAGCCATTTGAATTCCCAAAAGTCCAAACAGGGAGGACATAACCAGAAGGATGGGAATCAGGAAAATACCCTGACGGGACATGGCCAGCAGCGTGGAGCGAAAGCCATATCCAATGGACTGGGAACACATGTTGCTTAAAGTGAGATAACCGCCTAAGGGAAGGGTACAAATCTGGAGGCGCAGAGCCAGAGTGCCAATGGAGATTACCTCGGGATCTCCTTTTCGGAACAATTCAATTACATGGCCGGAAAACAGGAAAATAATGATGCTGACGCACAGGAGAAATACGGTGCTTATTTTCACACAGAACCAGAAGGCATTTTTCACACGTCTGTATTTGTGGGCTCCAAAAGAAAAGGCGCATACCGGCTGGAATCCCTGGCCAAAACCAACCACAGCAGAGTTGAGCAGCATGGTGCAGCGGCTGACGATAGCCATAGCTGCAATGGCAGCGTCTCCATAGGGACGGGCGGTCAGATTTAAGATAATGGTAGCCAGAGACGCCATGCCTTGCCGGCCAAGAGAGGGGAGTCCGCCCATAATAATGGACTGATACATGGAAGAGGAAGGTGCAAAATTACGGAAGCGGATTGAGACACAGCCTTTTCGCAAATTGCACTGGCACAGGAGAATGCAGAAGCTGGTAAACTGGGAAAGACCAGTGGCAATGCCTAACATGGCATATGCGGCCAGCCCCTGAAGCCTTAACAGGTTATTCATAATAAAGGAACACATCATAAAAGGAGCTGCCAGAAAGATGTAGCGGGCATAGTCTACTGCGTAAGGTTTGATAGTTTCTGTAGAACCCAGCATCATAACAATATTTTCGATATTAGATAATCCGATTACCATGATGACTGTGCCCATGATAAGGCCGGTAAAAAAACCAGTGGAGGCGATTTTTTCTCCTTTTTCCTGCTCTCCGGCGCCAAAACAGCGGGCCATGTAGTTGCCGCTTCCCATGCCAATCATAAAGGCGATGGCCTGAATGATGGCCATTGCAGAGAAAATAATTCCCACAGCGCCGGAGGCGCTGGTTCCCAGCTGACTGACAAAAAATGTGTCAGCAGTATTGTAAATGGAACTAATCATCATGCTGATGATTGTGGGAACCGCCAGCCTGGGAATGACTTTTTCCACGGGCTGGCTGGTAAGCATGTCATATCGTTGTTCTTGAGTAATGGTATTGTGCATAAGAAAGACCTCTTTTGAAGTATAGTAAAATGGTTATAAGGAATATTTGCAACTTTATTATACCACTGCAGAAATGTGTTTAGAAGAAAAAACATAGTTTCTATTTACTTTTCGTTCAAATACCAGTATAATACAAGGCTGTTTAATATTTAACAAACTGAATCAATAAAAAAGAGAGAGGTATATATGAATAATCATTTTAATACCCCTGCAGAAACCATCGAACTCAACATGAAAGCCTGTGAAAACAAAACGGTGCTGCCCCTTGGAAAAATGATTTTGCTTGGCATTATGGCCGGTGCCTTTATTGCACTGGGCGGCGCAGCCAGCAGTACGGCTGCTCACGCCATTGAAAATGTCGGACTTGCGCGAACTATGGCTGGTGTGATTTTCCCCGTAGGGCTGATGCTTATTGTGTTTTTGGGCGGTGAACTGTTTACAGGAAACTGCCTGATCATTATGGACGTTTTTGCAAAGAGAACCACCTGGAAAAGATTACTGTATAACTTAGTCGTTGTTTATTTCAGCAATCTGATGGGTGCGTTGATTATTGATACTTTACTTGTATTTAGCGGAAATCTGAATTATTCCGGTGGCCTTTTGGGGGCATATACAATTAAAACAGCAGTTGGAAAGCTTGCGGTTACTCCAGTACAGGCTGTAACTTCTGGGATTTTATGCAATCTTTTAGTATGCCTTGCAGTATTAATGGCTACTTGTGCAAAAGATATTGTCGGTAAGGTATGGGCAATCTTCTTTCCAATCTGTGCGTTTGTAATTGGCGGATTTGAGCACTGCGTTGCTAATATGTTTTATATACCAGCTGGTATGATGGCAGCCGCAAATCCTGGCTATGCTGCTATGGCACAGGAGGTTTACGGGATTACTGCAGAGCAGCTTGCAGATTTGACTGTGGCGGGAAGTCTTCAGAATTTTATTCCGGTTACAATTGGAAATATTCTTGGCGGCATGATATTCGCAGGACTGCCGCTGTACCTGATTTACAAGAAAAAATGGGATTAAATTTAAGAAGGGAGTGTCGCAAAATCATCCATAACGGATGATTGAGCGGCACTTCCGCTTGTTATAGACAAAAATCCGGCCTCCTCTCTATTTTCAGAGTAGAACGCCGGATTTTTACCGTACTTTAATAAAACCTCTCGGTTTTCTGATTTTTCTATGCACTTTTTACTTCAAACAGATGGCTTCCTGTCCGCCCATTTTGGATCTTGGCATGCAGTTTATTCAGATTATATCCCAGGCACAACAAAAGGATCTCCAGTTTTACTCTCGTTTTCCCTCTCAGCAGAAATCTTTGGAACTCATAATCGTTTTTCAACACCCCAAAGGCTCCTTCTACCTGGATCGGGCGGTTTATCCGGTACTGGATCCTTTTTTCGCTCAGGATGTTTTCATAGGATTCCTGACGCTTTTTCAGAAAGTTCTTCGAAAGGTACAGCTTCTTGTTTCCTTTTGCTTTCGTGCAGTTTTCTTTATACCGGCAGCCCCCGCAGTCTTCACATTCATATATCGTTACTTCTGATTGATATCCGCTTTTGCTTTTTTGTTTCCTCACAGAAACCGCTCTCAGCTTTTTCTCTGCGTGACAGGTGTAGGTGTCAGCTGCCTCGTCATATCTCATGTTCTCACGTTTGCTGATATCCTTTTTAAAACTTCTCTTTTTCCATTTCTCATAGGTCTGTGGTTTGATGTATGGTTTCTGTCCAGCTTCACTCAGGTATTCATACGCCTCTTCACTTTCATATCCAGAGTCCGCGGTCACGCTTGGATAACGGAATCCCAGCCTCGTTTCCATATCTTTTAGAAATGGTACCAGAGTCCACACATCGTTCCGGTCTTGGAAAATATCCGTCGCTACAATGTATTCGCTGTCCACTGCGATCTGGACATTATATCCCGGCTTCAGCTGGGCATTTCTCATGTGGTCATCTTTCATGTGCATAAAGGTAGCGTCCGGGTCCGTTTTACAGTAATTATTCCGCCCTTGGAAGCTGGCCGTATGCCAGTCATAGATGGTCTGACGCTCTAAAAAGTGGCGGAACAATTCCAGATATCTTTGATTCCTGCTTTTGCGCTTCCCTCTTCCATGTACGAAAACGGTCCCGTTCACTCTGCACTTCTCCTCCAAAAAACGGCAGATTTTCTGCAGATCCTGGGTACGGACTTCCTCTCCAACACGGAACTGGCAGAGATACTCCTGGTTCAGGAGACAGACTGCTTCCTGAATCCGCTCATACATCTTTGTTTCCCATTTCCCCACGGACTTTTTCCAGACAAAAGTATATTTATTGGCACAGGCTTCTAATTTTGTCCCGTCAATAAATACGGTTTCTTTTGACA
>URUX01000043.1 GCA_900551135.1 uncultured Clostridium sp. | reverse complement strand
TTAGGTGCCGCTTTCTCAGCTACCGTCTTCTCTTCCGTCTCTTTCTTTCCGGTCTCTTCTGTCTTTCTCACTGCAGCTGTTTTAGATGTTGTCTTCTTAGCTGTTGTTTTTTTAGCTGCTGCCTTTTTAGCCGGAGTTTTCTCCTTTACCGGTGCCGGGGTACAGGTAAATACGCAGACGCTCATAGGTGCAATATCAATCTCAATGGAATTTTCTCTTTCATCCCACTCCATCTTCTTGGAGGATTTTACTCTGGCATTTACCATGCCGGAGCCGCCGTAAACTTTGGCATCACTGTTTAAAATCTCTTTATATTTTCCTGCAAACGGAACTCCTACCCGGAATTTTTGATGCGCCATGTTGTCAAAGTTGCAGACAAAGAACAGGGTGTCTTCCGGTTTCTCTGTCTTTCTGACAAACATAACCATGCTCAGTTCATTGTAAGAACAGTTAATCCATTCAAAACCTTCCGGATCGTAGTCCAGTCTGGATAATGCTGGATACTTGGCATAAAGACTGTTCAAATCCTTTACAAAGGCCTGCATCTGGTTATGTACCGGATATTCTAACAGATTCCACTCCAGGCTGGCATTTTCATTCCATTCGTCTACCTGGGCAAAATCCTGTCCCATAAACAGCAGCTTCTTGCCTGGATGTCCCATATAGAACCCATAAGCAGCACGAAGGTTGGCCGCCTTCTGTTCTAAGTTTTCTCCTGGCATCTTACCAATCATGGAACCTTTGCCATGAACCACTTCATCATGAGAAAATACCAAAATAAAGTCTTCGCTGTAAGCATACAGCATGGAAAACGTCAGCTGGCCATAATTGTTTTTGCGGAAGTAGGGATCACACTTCATGTAGCTTAAAAAGTCATTCATCCAGCCCATATTCCACTTGTAATCAAAGCCTAATCCATCTTCCTTTACATCTGCCGTAATCTTAGGCCAGGCAGTAGACTCTTCTGCAATCAGCACAGAACCGCCTGCCTGTCCCTTAAATACAGAATTCAGGTGTTTTAAAAATTCTACTGCTTCCAGATTCTCATGACCGCCGTAAATATTAGCTACCCACTCACCGTCATTTTTTCCGTAATCCAGATACAGCATAGACGCTACTGCATCCATACGGATTCCGTCAGCATGGTATTTGTTTGCCCAGAACAGTGCGTTTGCAATCAGGAAGTTGGAAACCTGGGGTCTTCCGTAATTATAAATCAGCGTTCCCCAATGAGGGTGGGCGCCCTGTCTCGGATCTGCATGTTCATATACACAGGTGCCGTCAAACGCAGCCAGACCATAGGTATCTCTTGGGAAATGAGCCGGAACCCAGTCTAAAATCACGCCAATTCCCTTGCTGTGCATGTAATCCATAAAATACATAAAGTCGTCAGGCGTTCCGTAACGGCTGGTCGGCGCATAATAACCAGTAACCTGATAGCCCCAGGACGCATCCAGCGGGTGCTCCATAATCGGCATCAGTTCCACATGAGTATACCCCATATTCGTTACATACTCAGCCAGCTTTTCTGCAATTTCTTTATAATTATAAAATTCGGAACCTACAATTTCTTTGCCGTTTTCATCCACCGCGATTTCTTTCCGCATCCAGGAACCTAAATGGACTTCGTAAATTGCCATAGGCTTGTTTTTGGAATCATCTGCAGCCCTCTGCTCCATCCATTCCTGATCCTTCCACTGGTACTTGCCAATATCCCAGACAACCGATGCATTATTTGGACGAAGTTCCGAGTAATTCCCATAAGGATCTGCCTTTAACAGAGGATCTCCGTTTTTGCATTTCACTTCGTATTTGTATAAAGCCCCTTCTTCCAATCCCGGCATAAAGATCTCAAATATGCCGGAATCCCCTAAGCGGCGCATCTGGTTGCGGCGGCCATCCCACAGGTTAAAATCGCCTACTACACTGACACGCATGGCACAAGGAGCCCAAACAGCAAAATAGACACCGGATACTCCGTTAATCGTCATAGGATGAGCACCTAATTTATCATAAATGGTATAATGAATCCCTGCTTCAAACTTCTTTAAATCCTCTTCAGAGATCTGTGGTTCAAATGCATAGGGATCTTTTAAATCCTCGGTCACTCCATTGTCAAATGTAACCCTCAGTGTATAATCCGGAACTGTTTTTCTAGGAAGCAGGGCAGCAAAAAATCCGGTTTCATCTGCCATTTCCATAGGATATTTTTTATTTTCCACTACCACCTGCGCCTCTTTTGCAGTAGGCATCAGCATCTGAACCAGAACCCCGTCCTCTGTCACATGCGGCCCTAACAGTCTGTGCGGATTAACTGCCTCTGAATAAACCAGTTCTTCAATCCCCGCCCAATCCATTAAATCATACAATGTTTTATCCATAATACTTCCCCCTTGTTGATAATCTCTCTGCACAAATTTCTTTTAACCAGTTTACCATTTTTCCTTATAAATTACAATGCCAATCGGTAATAAGCCAGCATAAGATCTACCATTTTTCCATAGCTTTTCACACCGTCTTCCTGCTGGTTTAATTTTAAATAGGTATCATTAATTCTGCCTGCCGTTTCCGCTGTCCTGCCTTCATACTGATCCCAAAACAGACTGTTGGCATTCAGGTTTTCCACGGTTGTTTCCGGCAGCCGGCTGTACAGTTCAAAATATCGTTCCGGCCGTTCTTTATACAGTTCATTCGTAGCATAAATCCATCCCATCAGATACCCGCTGTACCGGTACTCCGGTGAGTCCGATCCGATACAGGCCAGATATCCGATAAAATTAGCCTCGTCTTCCCTCATAAAACCTTTTAAATGAGAAAGTTCATGGCAGACTGTATGCGGTATGTTGTACGGCGTCATTTTACGATTAAAATTGGCTTCAACGGTAAACGGCGAATAGACTCCGGAAAGCTGCTGTACCGACAAAATCCAGGATAGGCCTACTGGTTTCGGATTGGGATAAAATCCTCCCAGCTGGGGGTAGGTAAGGCCCAGTTTTTCCATGGCCTTTACCCCGTCTCTTCCCAGTCTCCATGTCTCCTTAAAAGTCAGGGACTGGTTTTTTACCGTCTGTTCCAGTTCCTCCTGAGATGCCAGAATCACCTGATCCGTAAGATACTGGCATAACTTATCCAGTTCCTGTACGCCGGATTTTTCCGTTTCTAAATGGATCACTTCTGAAAATGGAGTTCTGGAATAATTAATTCCACAGTTTATTACATACAAAAAGCAAAGACAGGACAGGAAAAATACAGCATTTTTTATGAGTTTCCCCGGCCGTTTGATATGCCGGATTCCATAAATCACACCGCATAAAATCACTCCATAAAGTCCTGTCTCAACCAGAGAAAAGGACAAAATCCCGCTGATTCTTCCCAAACTTCCGGCTAACAGCGGATAAATATGACTTCCATACCAGTCTGCAAAACCATTTACATTTCTGGCGGCTGCCATTCCCAGAAAAGAAGCCAAAAAAAGCAGTACAGCCCCCGCTATTTGCCAGACTTTTTTCATTTTTTTCACCATAAGACATTCTCCAGCAGCGTTTCTTTTTATTTTACTGTATTTTGCAGAAAAATGCCATAGAATGATCTCTGCGGTTTTCCTGTTTTTTCTTATATTTTTATAAAAACCCTTGCACAAATGTGAAATCTCGTTTAAACTCTATCTCTAGCATTAAATATTTTTATGTTAAGTGAGGAAATTATGAGTAAGAATCCAGATAAACCTGATAATGAACAAAAAGAAACCGTCAACTGGAAATCTGAACTGATTAGCTGGATACAAATTATTATCGCTGCGGCGCTTATCGCCCTGTTTTTAAACAGCTGCATCATTGCTAACAGCCAGATACCCACTTCTTCTATGGAAAATACCATTATGGCTCACGATCGGGTCATTGGTTCCAGACTGTCTTATAAGTTTTCAGAGCCAGAACGGGGAGATGTCGTCATTTTCCGTTTTCCAGATGATCCTTCCGGCAAGACCTTTTATGTCAAACGTGTTATCGGGCTTCCCGGAGATGTGGTCGATATTCACGACGGCGGCGTGTATTTGAACGGATCGGAAACTCCTTTAGACGAGCCCTATCTGAAAGAGCCTATGGACACATTTGATCCGGAATACCCGCTTCATTTTGAAGTTCCGGAAGGAAGCTATTTTATGATGGGCGATAACCGAAACGATTCCTGGGATGCCCGCTTCTGGGATAACACCTGGGTAACCGAGGACAAAATCGTTGCAAAAGTATTATTCCGGTATTTCCCCTTTAGCAAAATGGGCTTAATTAAATAAACTTTTTCAGAAATCTATATCCCACTGTCTGCAAAAAGCCGCGCCATAACGAATTCACTCCGTTACGGTGCGGCTTTCCTGGTAAATCTCACTTCCTTTATAAATGCCAAATCTCGTTATTATATTCTGCAATAGTACGATCAGAAGAGAAGAAACCGGCCGCGCTGATATTTTTAATTACCATTCTGGCCCATTTTTCCGGATTTACGACATTCCTTCCTCCGCTTACACCTCTCCGCCTCTTACCACCATTCGGCAGAAGCGGACAGAACTTGGCAAATGCGGCTACTACGCCCTTGCAAGCCTTATGGATCAGCTGCCTATCGGAACCATGCTTCTCCACGCCCAGCTTACTATGCGAAACAGCACCGGCCCCAACAGAAGGCCTTCAGACAAATAAAAAACAGGCCTAAGCCTGTTTTTTATTTGTCTGAAGTATATTCGATTCCGTTAATTACGCTTTCCCTGCTGCTGTAGAACGTCAAGTCAAATCCTTTGTAGTCATATCTGTAAACGCCCTTCGATTCTTTGTAACCTGTACCATATATCTCCTGCATCTCTGCCACAGTTGAGCCAATGGCAATCCCCTCTTCTGTCGATACATTTCCAGTCTTAAAATAGATGGAATTAATGTAGTCCTTCTGATCTACAGGATATGTGGAAATCTCAAAATCTTTGTATACATACACCTTTTCTTTGCCCTGATAGCTGCAGTTGTCGGCCTCGTAATAGTTCTCGGCTTTTCCCAATCCGGAAAGCACTGTTGCAGCCTCTCCATTAATGGAAATTTCTACGTCGTCTGCGCTGAAACTGCCTGATGCATCAGCAGCCAATGCAGTCGTCGTACCCAAAATACCAACGAAGAGAACTGCCATCACGAGCAGCGTCCATAATTTTCTTCTCATGGTAATCGCTCCTTTTCTCTTCTCTCTGTGTAATTATTCTAACATTTTTATCCGGCAAATTCAAGGTTGCAGCGCGCCTTAAACCTTACGATATTCTAACGATTCCACGTCCATTTCTTTACAGATTTTTCTGCTGAAAAGGACTTATCGGTTTTCAATTTCCATCAGCATATCCACTCTGCGCTGATGACGGCCGCCCTCATACTCTGCATTCAGCCATTCTTCCGTAATCATTTTTGCCATTTCGCTTCCAACTACTCTTGCGCCAAATGCTAATACATTGGAATTGTTGTGCATTTTGGAAAGTTTGGCAGTGTATGGTTCGCTGCATACACATGCACGTACTCCCTTTACTTTATTGGCTGCCAGAGAGATTCCGACACCAGTGCCGCAGATCACGATTCCCAGATCTGCCTCGCCGGATGCCACGGCTCTTCCCACTTTTTCCCCATATACCGGGTAATCGCAGCTTTCAGAAGAATTGGTTCCAAGATCCAGTACCTCATATCCCTTTTCTGTCACAAATTCCTTAATAATCGTTTTCAGTTCTACTGCTGTATGGTCGTTTCCCATTGCAATCTTCATAATAATTCATTCTCCTTTTCTTTCTGTTCTTCTTCCAGCGCTTCTGAATAGGCAAAAAACGCCTGAATCCGGTCCAGCCTGGACGTCATGGATACCAGAAGCAAATCTGCGATGGTCAGGGCTGCCATGGCCTCTACAACTACCACCGCTCTTGGCACAATAATCGGATCGTGACGCCCTTTGATGATAATTTCCTGTTCTTCTCCCAAACGGTTTACTGTCTCCTGTGCAGAAGCAATGGAAGGGGTCGGCTTAAACGCTGCCCGAAAAGTCAGCCTGCTTCCGTCGCTGATTCCTCCCAGCACTCCGCCGGAATGATTGGTCTTCTTATAGATCTTCCCGTTTTCATCAATACGGAACGAATCATTATTCACCGATCCGCTTAATGCTGCCGCCTGAAATCCGTCTCCGATTTCAAACCCTTTTACGGCTCCAATGGACATGACTGCCTTGGCCAGACTGGAACTGAGTTTATCAAAAACCGGCTCCCCGATACCAGCCGGCAGCCCGTCTATCTCGCACTGAATCACCCCTCCGACCGAATCCTTCTGCTCCATCATCTTTTCCAGATAGCACTCTGCCTCTTTTACAGCCTGGGCATCCGGCATATAAAGACGGTTTTTCTCCCGTTCTTCCCAGTCAAACCGATCCGGACTTACAGATACTGGCCCAATGGATTTGGAAAAGGCCCGGATGGTAATTCCCAGACTTTCTAAAAATCTGGCAGCTACTGCTCCGGCCGCCACCCTGCCAATGGTCTCCCTTCCAGAAGAGCGGCCGCCGCCCCGGTAGTCCCGAAAACCGTATTTTTTGTCAAAGGTGTAATCGGCATGTCCAGGGCGGTACAATTCCATAATATTGCCGTAATCTTTGGATCTCTGATCCTGATTTCTCACAAACATGGCAATGGGCGTACCTGTGGTGCGCCCTTCAAATACGCCGGACAAAATCTCCGCCTTATCTCCCTCCTGCCGCTGGGTAGTGAATCGGCTTTGTCCCGGCTTTCTCCGATCCAGATATTCCTGAACATCTTCTTCTGTCAGGGGCAGTCCTGCCGGACAGCCGTCAATTACCACTCCAACGCCTGCCCCATGAGACTCTCCCCATGTTGTAATCTTCCATATTGTTCCCAACGTGGAACCTGCCATAATTTCGTCTCCCTGATGATGTCTGACTCGATCTACTGTACTTTTACAATGACGCAGCAGTTCGGCTCATTTACCAGAATCTCCCTGCTGCTCATTACCATCTGCTTTTTCTCATAATCAATCGCAAAAAACGTAATCGTACCACTGTCATGGTTTAAGGATGCGATATGCTTCTGATCCGGGAAAATTGCAAGATCTTTGGGATAATCCCCGCTGACCGGAAGGCTGAACAGCATCTCCAGCAGACCGGTTTCCTCATCTCTGGAATAAACGGTTACCACATTATCCCCTGCATTGGTACAATATACATACTTTTCATCCGGAGACAGACGCAGTGCACAGGCCGCTGTCAGGTTGTTGTCTCCCTTCTGGCTTGTAACCGTGGAAATCGTCTGAATTTTTTCAATTCTGGGCGCCCTGTCGCCAGTCTCATAGGTAAAGACATCAATCACATTCTTGATTTCATACATCAGATAAATAAAACGGCCGTCTGAACTGAACCGGAAATGTCTGGGGGCGGACTCCCGCTCACAGCGGATCGCATCTACCTGTACCAGCTTTTCTTCCTTTTCATCAAAACGGTAAATCTTAACCTGGTCAATTCCCAAATCTGCTGCCATGACGTATTTATTGTCCGGCGTTCTTTTGGTGCAGCTTACATGAGGGCGGAAGTTACGCTCTGCCACACTGCCATAACCTTTATGGAATACTCCGTCTACGATGCGGCCGATAGAACCGTCCGGATTCAGCTTTAAAATCGTAGCCTTGCCGTCATGGTAACCGGAAACAAATACGTACTTGTCTTCTGCATCTGTAGACAAATGGCATCCTCTCATGCCTTTGATATTCGCACTGTTCAAACGGGTCAATGCGCCATTTGGCAGAATACGGAATGATACAACTCCCTCATCTGCAATGGAATATAATGTCTTGCCGTCTCTGGATGCAATTACATATGAAGAATTGTTTACATCTACTTCGCAGCGCTCCTGAAACGTGCCCTTCTCTACGTCCACATCATATACGGTAATTCCTTTTGCCTTTCCCGTGTACGAATAGGAACCTACATAAGCCATATATTTCCCTTCCATGGTAAAGTTTCCTCCTAAATTTTCCCTTCTAATCAGCATCTATATACACTGATGCTATCATATCATAAAAATTGTTTTTTGTTAACAAAAATCTATCAAAAGTATTGACACATGTATAGATAAGAGTATAATGTTTTTTGCGTTAGTTTATTATTTGTAAACTTTTTCTTTATTTTTACAATCAGTTAGTATTTGTAAACTTTTTCTTTACAATTTTTAAAGGAGGCAATTTATGCAAATCGGTGCAAAACTGAAAGAGCTTCGCATTCTAAAAGGCCTCACCCAAGAAGAACTGGCAGACCGGACAGAATTGTCCAAAGGATTTATCTCCCAGTTGGAACGGGATCTGACCTCTCCCTCTATTGCCACGTTAATGGATATCCTCCAGTGTCTGGGGACTTCCATCGGGGAGTTTTTTAAAGAAACCCCTGAAGAGCAAATCGTATTTGGGAAAAACGATTTTTTCGAAAAAGCGGATTCGGAACTTTCCAATTCCATCAAATGGCTGATCCCCAATGCCCAGAAAAATTCCATGGAACCCATTCTTCTGACCCTGGAAGCAGGCGGTTCCACCTATATGGATACTCCCCATGAAGGAGAAGAGTTTGGTTATATACTCCAGGGAGCCGTGGTCATTCATATTGGATCTGCCGTCTACAAAGCCAAAAAAGGGGATGCCTTTTATTACAGCTGTGAAAAACCCCACTACCTAACCAGCAAAGCCGGAGCTTCTGTCCTGTGGGTCAGCTCTCCGCCAAGTTTTTAAACCATTTTACTTTAGGAGGATTGCCATGAATCAGCCATTAATTGATTTGGTAAACATCAGCAAAAGTTTCGACGGGGATATGGTATTAGATGACCTGTGCCTGACTGTCCGGGAAAACACATTCGTAACCCTTTTAGGCCCCAGCGGCTGCGGAAAGACTACTACCCTTCGTATTATCGGAGGTTTTGAAAAACCGGATACCGGCAAGGTTATTTTCAGCGGCACGGATATCACCAAACTTCCGCCTAATAAACGGCAGTTAAACACCGTATTCCAGAAATATGCTCTGTTTCCTCATATGAATATTGCAGAAAACATCGCCTTTGGCTTAAAAATCAAAGGAAAAACCAAATCTTATATTGATGATAAGATTAAATATGCCCTGAAACTGGTAAATCTAGACGGCTTTGAAAATCGAAGCGTGGATTCCTTAAGCGGCGGGCAGCAGCAGCGTATTGCCATCGCACGCGCCATTGTAAACGAGCCGAAGCTTCTGCTTCTGGACGAGCCTTTAGGCGCTCTGGACTTAAAACTCCGTCAGGATATGCAGTATGAACTGATTCGTCTGAAAAATGAATTAGGCATTACCTTCATTTATGTTACACACGATCAGGAAGAAGCCCTTACCATGTCTGACACCATCGTCGTTATGAACCAGGGCTACATCCAGCAGATGGGCACTCCGGAACAGATTTACAATGAACCGGAAAACGCCTTTGTAGCTGACTTTATCGGAGAAAGCAACATTGTGGACGGCATTATGATTCAGGATGAACTGGTAGAAATTTTCGGTGCCAAATTCCCCTGTGTAGACAAGGGCTTTGGCAGAAACAAACCGGTTGACGTAGTCATCCGTCCGGAAGACATTGATCTGGTAAAACCGGAAGACGGTACTTTGACCGGCGTCGTTACCCATCTGATTTTTAAAGGGGTTCATTATGAAATGGAAGTGACGACTCCCAACGGATTTGAATGGCTGGTACACAGCACGGACATGTTCCCGGTCGGTCAGGAAGTCGGAATCCATATTGAACCTTTTGAAATCCAGATTATGAATAAGCCGGCATCAGAAGACGAGGAGGCTTTGGGAGTCAATGAATAATCCGAAAAACAAGTGGCTGGCCACCCCTTATATCATCTGGATGATTGGATTTACCATCATACCTCTGGCCTTGATTGTTTATTACGGCTTAACCGATAAATCCGGTGCATTTACTCTGGCAAATGTACTTTCCATTGCAGAACCGGAACACGCAAAAGCCCTGTTTTTATCCCTGGGTCTTTCTCTTGTGAGTACCTTGATCTGTCTGGTTCTGGCCTATCCCCTGGCCATGATTCTGCGGAAAAAAGGGGTCAGTTCCGGAAGCTTTGTCGTATTTATTTTTATTCTCCCCATGTGGATGAACTTTTTGCTTCGCACCCTGGCCTGGCAGACTCTGTTAGAGAAAAACGGCGTTATCAATGGTATTTTAAATCTGCTTCACCTGCCAAATATCGCCATTATTAATACGCCGTGGGCTATTATCCTGGGTATGGTATACAACTTCCTTCCATTTATGATTCTGCCGATTTACAATATTTTAATGAAAATTGACGATAATACCATCAATGCCGCAAAAGACCTTGGTGCCAGCAGTCTTCAGACTTTTCTTCATGTCTGGCTTCCCTTAAGTCTTCCCGGCATCGTCAGCGGCATTACCATGGTATTTGTTCCGGCCCTGACCACCTTCGTTATCTCCAATCTGCTGGGAGGAAGCAAGATTCTGCTGATCGGCAATGCCATCGAACAGGAATTTACCAAGGGCAGCAACTGGAATCTGGGCTCCGGACTTTCTCTGGTGCTGATGATTTTCATCCTCATCAGTATGGCGCTGATTGCCAAATATGACAACGACGGGGAGGGCAGAGTCTGATGAAAAAATACAGTTTCAAAAAGTTTCTTGAAGATTTTTATATGGTGCTGATTTTACTGTTTTTGTATGCACCGATTTTTACCATGATGGTTCTGTCCTTTAACAATTCCAAATCCAGAACCCAGTGGGGCGGCTTCACCGGCAAATGGTACACCCAGATGTTTGAGAACCCGGCCATTATGGATGCCCTTTACAACACTCTGGTAATCGCCTTTTTATCCGCACTTTTGGCTACCATCATCGGAACCATTGCGGCAATGGGGATTCAGCAAATGAAAAAGGTTCCCAAGGCCATTGTGATGGGCGTCAACAATATTCCCATGCTGAACTCGGAAATCGTAACCGGTATCTCCTTAATGCTGGTATTTATTGCTTTCGGAATTTCTCTGGGATTTAAAACGATTTTGCTGGCACACATTACCTTTAATATTCCGTATGTAATTCTCAATGTCATGCCAAAATTAAAGCAGACCGACCGGTACGCTTATGAGGCTGCTCAGGATTTAGGCGCCACGCCTGCCAGGGCATTTTTCAAAGTCGTCTTTCCAGATATTCTCCCTGGAATTCTGTCTGGATTTTTAATGGCCTTTACCATGTCACTGGATGACTTTATTATCACCCACTTTACCAGAGGAGCAGGCATTAATACGTTGTCCACTCTGATTTACAGCGAAGTACGCCGCGGCATCCAGCCGTCTATGTACGCTTTATCAACCGTTATTTTTATTACTGTTCTGGCTTTGCTTTTAATCTCCAACTTTTCTCCGGAAAACCAGTCCGGCATTCCGGCTGGAAAGGTTGAGGAAACCATGAAAAAGCGCCGCAGGAACAACAACATTCGCAAAGGCTGTCTGGTATTTGCCGCATTTGCCATTGTAGCGTCCGTATCCTTTACTGCCTGCAAAAAATTCTCCGCAAACCATTCAGACGAACTGTATGTCTATAACTGGGGAGAATATATTGATCCGGAAGTCATCGAACTGTTTGAGGAAGAAACCGGCATTCACGTAACCTACGATATGTTCGAAACCAATGAAGAAATGTATCCGGTTATTGAGGCAGGAGCTGTCTGCTACGATGCAGTCTGTCCTTCTGACTATATGATTCAGAAAATGGCAGAAAACGGCCTGCTGGCAGAAATCAATTTTGATAACGTTCCAAATATCTCCAATATCGATCCGGTATTTATGGAAATTTCCAGGAGTTTTGATCCGCAGAACCGCTACTCCGTCCCCTATACCTGGGGAACCGTCGGCATCCTGTACAATACCGAACGGATAGAGGAACTGGGAACTGAACCGCCATCCAAATGGTCCGATCTGTGGAATCCGATTTATCAGAGTGAAATTTTAATGCAGGATTCTGTCCGCGACGCTTTTATGGTAGCATTAAAATCCATGGGCTATTCCATGAACACAGAAAATCCGGAGGAACTGGCTCAGGCCCGCGATTTGCTGATTGCCCAGAAACCTCTGGTTCAGGCTTATGTTATTGACCAGGTTCGTGACAAAATGATTGGCGGTGAAGCTGCTGTGGGAGTTATCTACTCTGGAGAAATGCTGTACATCCAGGACGAAGTTGCAAATCTCGGTCTTGATTACTCTCTGGAATATGTCATTCCGGAAGAAGGCACCAACCTGTGGTTTGACTCCTGGGTAATTCCAGCCAATGCCCGCAATAAAGAAAACGCAGAAAAATGGATTGATTTCCTATGCCGGCCTGACATTGCGAAAAAGAACTTTGAGTACATCACCTACTCCACGCCAAACAGCGCTGCCAAAGCCATGTTAGATGAAGAAACCCAAAATAATAAAGCGATATTCCCTGACATGGACAAGCTGACCAACAGTGAAGTCTTCCGGTATCTGGGAGATGAATCCGACGCTGTCTATAATGATATGTGGAAGGAAGTAAAATCTAATTAAATTTAAAATTTGTGATATTCCAGATATCTGACTATACCATGTACTGCGGACTCTTCGGAGTCCGCTTTCTATTTTAACGGATAAAAATAGAACTGCGTCTGCGTCCCCTTACTTTCAAAAGTTTCTTTCTGCTGTGAAATAATGAATTATAAATAAATTCCTTTTAATATTGATCTTTACAATCTTTTATATTATAGTACTCTTGGACACACGAGTGTATCTTCTGAAATTTTGACATCTCAAGGCTTACCGGAACAGCATTTAGAACCAATAGATTATTTTTTTATGAAAGGAGATTCTTATGTCTCAAACCTTTACATCCATCAAACAATACCCGGGAACTGATGATTCCATGCGCAGAGCCGCAATGGACAGCGCCGTAAATATCGTCCGCGAGAGCCTGGGCGAATTTACCCATCATTTTAAGTCCTCCAACTCCTTTGACGGCTTCTTCGAGCCAACCGAAAACGTTGAATGGACCACTGGCTTCTGGACTGGCTGCATCTGGCTGGCTTACGAGCACACAGGCGATGAAGCATTCAAAGAAGCTGCTTTAATCCAGGCCCAGAGTTTCCTGGAGCGCATCGAGCAGAAAATTGATGTCAATCACCATGATATGGGATTTTTATACAGCCTTTCCTGCGTAGCTGCTTATAAACTGACTGGCAGTGAAATCGCAAAAAAAGCTGCTCTTTTAGCGGCTGACCACCTGGCTGAACGTTTCCGTACAGTCGGCAACTTCCTTCAGGCATGGGGCAATCCAGGGGAGCCAAAGGAATACCGTTTAATCATTGACTGTCTGTTAAACCTGCCTCTGCTTTACTGGGCAACGGAAGTAACTGGAGACAACTCCTATGCAGACAAGGCAAAAGCTCATATCCAGACTGCTATGAAGTGTCTGGTAAGACCGGATCACTCCACTTATCACACCCACTTCTTTGATGTAAATACCGGAGAACCTACTTACGGAGTTACCCATCAGGGCAACCGCAACGGTTCTGCATGGGCAAGAGGCCAGGCATGGGGTATCTACGGCGCTGCATTAAGCTATCGCTACGTAAAGAATCCGGAATATCTGGATCTGTTCTTTGAAGTTACCGACTACTTCATCGAGCATCTTCCAGAAGATTTAGTACCTTACTGGGATTTCGACTTCGATACCGGAAGCAGCGAGCCTAGAGACTCTTCCGCTTCTGCTATTGCAATCTGCGGTATCTATGAAATGTGCAAGTATCTGGACGAAGAAAAAGCAGCCCCCTATCTGGAAGCTGCTGACAAAATGCTGCGCGCACTGATTGATCACTGTGCAAACGGCGATTATAAGAAATCCAATGGCATTCTGCTTCATGGCACCTACGCCCGCGATTCCAAGGAAAATACCTGTAAAAACCGCGGTGTAGACGAATGCAATACCTGGGGCGATTACTTCTACATGGAAGCCTTAATCCGCACCTTAAAAGATTGGGAACTGTACTGGTAATCCCTTATTCCCCATCCCATGGGAAATAACGGTAAAGCCAGGTTTTAGCCAACTCAATCCAGCTTTGACAGCCGGCTTCTATGCCTCTTCCGCCTGGCCCCATAGTCAGGCGGTTTGCAAGAGCCAGTCCATGTCCGCCTTCGGAATACAGATGAAATTCTACCGGCACATGGGCGCTGCGCAGGGCAGATAAAAATAACAATGAATTTTCTACCGGTACGGTTTCATCCGTTAAGGTATGCCACAAAAAGGTTACAGGCACGTCTTCACTGGCGTGCTTTTCTAATGACTGTTCTTCCAGCAGCCTCTCACAGTTGGCAAGGTTTTCCCCTAAAAGCCGGTCAATGCTGGGACGGTGTGCAAATTCTCCAGCCGTAATTACCGGATAAGAAAGCATCAGGCCATTGGGCTTTACATCTTCTGCATCTGCACCAAAAAACTTCCACAGCATCTGTTTCTTTTTCCAAAGTACGCCAAGGCTGGCTGCCAGATGGCCTCCTGCTGAACTTCCCTGTACAATAATCTTGTCTTTCTGGACTCTCCATTCTTCTGCATGTTCCCGCACCATTGCCACAGCCTTTGCCAGCTGAAGCAGCGCTGCAGGATAATGAATCCCTTCTCCGCAGGAATAGCGAAGCACTGCCACGTGGTAGCCCATTGCCATAAAGGTAAGAGCCATCGGCTCTGCTTCTCTGTCAGACGTTCTCTGATAACCGCCTCCGGGACACATCAGAATCAATGGCCGCTTTTTTCCAAGAGCCAGTTCCTCTGACGAATCCCATAAATACGTGTATAATGTTCCTTCGTTTTCTTCTCCCGCAACCTGTACCGGAAGTATCTGATGTACCATGTTCGTTTCCTCTCTCTCTGCATCCTTCTAAACCAGACCGGAATGTTTCCATGACCCCTGCAGGTAAAAGCCAACGGAAATCACAGCAGCTATCGACCAGCCTATAGGCCAGGACATCCAAATCCCCGTTGTCCCCATGGGAACAGCCAGTATATAAGATAGCATAACACGAAGAATCAAATCTGTAAACGTGGCAATCATAAACTGCTTCATGCATCCCGCCCCTCTGATGACTCCGTCTGCAATCAGCTTACCCATAATAACCAGATAAAACGGAGATACGATTTTCAAAAACTCCGCACCGGTTTTCATAGCCAGTCCGCCGGTTTCTTCCATAAAAATGTGCATAACCTCTTCCGGAAAGAACCAGTATACCGCAAAAAAGGCGGCTGCCACCAAAAGTCCCATCCCCAGGCCGGCTTTAAAACCGCTCTTTACCCGTTCTGTTTTTCCTGCCCCGATATTCTGGGCAGTAAAACTGGAAAGACCATTTCCCAATGTAGTAAGAGATGTAATAGTAAAGGTATTTAATTTCACCGCTGCCGAGTAACCTGCGATTACAGAAGAACCAAAACCGTTTACCAGGCTCTGGATAAACAGGTTCCCCACAGAAATAAAACTTTGCTGCAGAATACTGGGAATGGCTACCACACTAATCCGTTTTAACATATCCCAGGAAAAAAGAGGCGCTTCTGCTTCCGTTAAGACCAGTTTCATCCGCTTTTTTAAGGCTGCCAGCGCAAGGATACAGGCGATTCCCTGTGCCAGAAAAGTTGCCCAGGCCACTCCTGCCACTCCCCAGTGAAATACAATTACAAATATCAAGTCTAACACAATATTTCCCAGAGACGAGCC
>URUX01000042.1 GCA_900551135.1 uncultured Clostridium sp. | reverse complement strand
CAAAACCATTGATTTTATTAGCTTTTTGCCGCTATCGCTATCACACCTCATTATTTGACCGCCCTGATTTTCAAAGAATGGTAGCTGATGTGCGGGCTGGTTTAGTAAAAAGGGTCATTATCAAGGATATGTCGCGATTTGGCCGTGACTACTTGCAGGTGGGCATGTATACGGAAATGATCTTCCCGGAATATGAGGTTCACTTTGTTGCTGTCAATGACGGTGTAGATTCTCAAAAGGGCGAAAATGACCTGCCCCCGTTCCGCAATCTGTTCAATGAATGGTATGCCCGTGACTGCTCAAAGAAGCAAAGGGCGGTCAAGCGAATGAAAGGTATGTCCGGGCAACGGATAAGCAGCAACCCTCCCTATGGCTATATTAAGGGCGAAGGTGGCCAGCTTGTTCCCGATCCGGAAGCAGCCTGGGTAGTCAAGCTGATGTTTGATCTGGCCGCACAGGGGCTGGGGCCGGTTCGGATAGCAAATATCCTGACCAAGAAAAAAATCCCCACACCTGGTACGCTGGCATTCCGCCGGACAGGGAAAAAGCGGAACTACCACCCGGAAGCACCTTATAACTGGTCTGACAGCACGATTGCCAACATTCTGGAATATAAGGAATATTTGGGCCACACGGTCAACTTTAAAACCTACTCCAAGTCTTATAAGTTCAAGAAGCGGCTGCCTACCCCGGAGGATCAGCAGATGATTTTTGAGAATACTCACCCGGCGCTGGTAGAGCAAGAGGTTTGGGAGCAGGTTCAGCGACTGCGGGAGGGGCGGCCACGTCCTACCAAGCAGGGGGAAATGGCATTGTTCTCTGGTTTGCTGTTCTGTGCAGACTGCGGTTCCCCACTCCGCGCTCACCGTGGACAGAATATCAGTAAAAATCAGGAGTGCTATTGCTGTGGGAAATACCGTGACCGGACAAATAGCTGTACCATGCACTACATCAGAGCAGTGGTTCTGGAAAATCTGGTATTGGAAAACCTAAAGCAGACAGTTACTTTTGCACTTGAAAACGAACAGGAATTTGTCCGGCGTTTAATGAATCGCTCCGCAAAGGAACAGCAGAAGCAGATACAGTCCATGAAAAAGGAACTGGCTGCAAAGGAGCGTCGGATTGGTGAGCTGGATAACATCATCAAACGGCTTTATGAGGACAATATAAGTGGAAAGCTGTCTGACGAACGGTTCAAAAAACTGTCAACAGACTATGAGAAAGAACAGCGTGATACATGTTCTGAAATCGCAGATATTCAGAAACAGGTCAATGAAGCTCAAAGCAAGATCATTAAAATAGACAGCTTCTTGAAGATGGCCAGGAAGTACACTTCTTTTGAAGAACTCTCCCGTGGTATGCTTCACGATCTGATAGAGAAAATTGTTATCCATGAGGGTGACAAGAGCAGCGGCCACCGCCAGCAGAAAATTGACATCTACTATACCTTTATCGGGGAAGTTGGTGCAACACAGCTTGTGGCGCAACTCGAACTGAAAGGAAAAGCAGCGTAACATACTCTCGTACATTACGCTGCTTATCACAAAACTAAAAAAGTTTCCTTAACCGGCTCCCGCTTTCTTCTGACAGGCCGATTTTTTATCTATCGAATATTTCCGCTCAAAATGTGAGCCAGTTCACTGTCCCCATCCAGCACAATGGTTTTATTCTCTCCGGTCATAGAAGCCTTTAATGCATCTAAAGAACGGACAAAATTATAAAAATCTGCTTTTGCCTCGTCATTATACGCCTCAGACAAAATTCTCATATACTCTGCTTCGCCTTCTGCCTTAATTTTTTCTGCATCTGCGTCTGCTTTTGCAATGGTTTCCCTGACAGTACGATCTGTCTTATTCATAATCAGCTTGGATTCGTACTCGCCGTCTGCCTTATAACCGGCAGCAATGTTATTTCTCTCTGAAATCATTCTGGCATAAACGCTTTCCTTATTAGAATCCGGCAAATCCAGTTTTTTCGTCTCAACGGCATAAATGCGGATTCCATAGCTGTCCAGGGAATCTCCAATGTTTTCTGTAATGGTCAGCGCCAGCTTTCCGTCACGGCCGGTAATGATATCTTCCTGATTGGTCGCTGCCAGTACGTTTTTGATGGAGTTATAAACCACATTGCTGATGCGGACCTCTGCATTCTCCTCGCTGGCGTTTAATGTAGTCAGATATTTTAAAGGATCTGCAATATCCCAGATAACAAAACTGTCTACGGTCATAACCTTTTTGTCTTTTGTAGTAACGTCACTGGGAACCAGGTCGGAAATCATTTTGTATTTGGGTACACTCTGTACTTCCTGAATAAACGGAATTTTAAAACTTAATCCCGGCTCTGATGAAATGCGCACTACTTTTCCAAACTGGGTTACCAGTTTGTATTCTTTTGCAGTTGTCGTCACCATACTGGAGCCCAGTAAAATAACAGCTGCAATCAGTATCAGCGGAGTTACAATCCATTTTAAGGTTTTCTTCATAGCTAGTTTCCTCCATTCTGTGCTGTCTGGCTGTCAGCTTCCGGCTGTGGTGCAGGCTCCGGCGCTGCGGACGTTCTGGTTCCCGTACCGGTTCCAGCGGATGCAAATGGCTCCAAAGGAAGCAGAGTCTGGGTTCCGTCGGAAGAATTGATGATGACCTTTAAATCTGGAAGGACTTCTTCCATTGCCTCATAGAACATCCTTTTTTTGGTAATCAGCGGATATTTGCTGTATTCCTGATACAAATCATTAAAGCGGGCTGCCTGGCCGGTGGCCTCGCTGATTTTCTCCTGTCTATACGCTTCTGCATCCTGAATTACCTTATCTGCCTTTGCATTTGCAGTAGGAATCTGCTCAGACTGATATTTTTTCGCCTGATTAATCGCAGTATCCATCCCCTGCTTGGCATCTTCAACGGCCTTAAATGCATTGGTCACTTCTGCTGTCGGCGGCTCTGCATCCTGAATGGTTACATTATAAATACCATAACCGATATTCTCCTTCTCCAGACGGCTGGACAGCTTTTCTTTCACCTTTGACTGTATCTCGCTTTTTCCAGTGGTGATAACATCATCTACATTATAAGTTCCCACGGTATCGCGGATATAGGACTGAGCCAGGTTTTTAATAATTTCCTGATAGGTGTCTGCATGGATAAATGCCTGAATCGGGTCAACTACCTGGTATTCAATGTAAAAATCCACATCTAAAAAGTTGAAATCCTTGGTAATCATCTCTGACTCTTTTGAAATGCTGGCCGGATAATCTTCGCTGACTTCCGGATCTTCGTCATCTTCTACAGAATATCCAATTGGCATACCCATGATGTTTTTGGTAATCTTATGGACTCTCTGGATAAAAGGCACTTTAAAATGAAGGCCTGCTGTTTTTACTACAGAAGGGCTTCCAAATGTGGTCACTACTGCATAGGTATTTTCATTCAGCATATAGAAGGAATCCCAGGCACAAAATACTGCAATGATCACAGCCGCTGCAATTCCGACAGCCCGGAAAGCCGAACTGGCTTTCCCTTTTTTCTTTCCTCCTTCTCCCATCCTGCGTCCTCCTTTTTTCTTCTTTTTTGCTCCGGTCTCTTTCTTTGCTCCGGTTTCTGAAAACGTCTCTGCATAAACAGTCTTTTGACCTGTTTCTTTTGCAGCTTCCTCCCCGGTACCGGAAGAAGCGCTGTCTCCTGTATCCTTTTCTGCTTCTGGAGGACGTACGTTGCCATAGTCCGCATCCGGACGCAGTCCCCCGGAAGTCTTCTGATTTTTCTCAAACATGCGTTTAATCCTGCCGCCCAAATCCAGTTCTTCATTTTGTGCAGCAAAGATCATAATAATAATGATAATGACTAATAAATCCATTCTGTTCCCCCTTGTCTTTTGTTGTCAAAATTTTAAATAATGGGTTGTCGTTCATTATATCATTATTTTAATTTTTGTGCAATATTACTAGTTTTCTTTTTTTTAAACGGTAAAACTGCTGGGACTGAAAAATATATTGTTAAAAATAAAACTTTTTTATTGCTTTTATTAATGAATGATGTATAATACAATTAGAAGAATCGCTTTTTTGATTACTTCTAGTTTATCGTCAGATTTGAGACGGTAATTTCACTATGAAAGAAAAGAGGTAAATGAATGATGTCAAAGATCGATTTAACCAAGTACGGCATTACCGGCACCACAGAGATCGTGTATAATCCTTCTTATGAAATGTTATTCGAAGAAGAGACCAGACCAGAACTGGAAGGCTTCGAAAAGGGCCAGGTAAGTGAACTGGGCGCAGTAAACGTAATGACTGGTATTTATACCGGACGTTCTCCAAAAGACAAATTCATCGTTATGGACGAAAACTCCAAGGACACTGTATGGTGGACCTCTGACGAGTACAAAAACGATAACCATCCTGCTTCTCAGGAAGCATGGGACGCTGTTAAAGAAATCGCATTAAAGGAACTGTCCAACAAGAGACTGTTTATTGTTGATGCATTCTGCGGTGCTAATAAAGATACCCGTATGGCTATCCGCTTCATTATGGAAGTAGCTTGGCAGGCTCATTTCGTTAAGAACATGTTCATTCAGCCTTCTGAGGAAGAATTAGAAAACTTTGAGCCGGATTTCGTTGTTTACAACGCTTCTAAGGCAAAAGTTGAAAACTACAAAGAACTGGGCTTAAATTCTGAGACTGCTGCTATGTTCAACATCACCTCCCGTGAGCAGGTTATCGTAAATACCTGGTACGGCGGCGAGATGAAGAAGGGTATGTTCTCCATGATGAACTACTACCTTCCATTAAAGGGCATCGCTTCCATGCACTGCTCTGCAAATACCGATATGAACGGTGAAAATACCGCTATCTTCTTTGGTCTGTCCGGAACCGGCAAAACCACTCTGTCCACTGACCCGAAGCGTCTGCTGATCGGTGATGACGAGCACGGCTGGGATGACAACGGTGTATTCAACTTTGAAGGCGGCTGCTATGCAAAGGTTATCAACCTGGACAAAGATTCTGAGCCGGATATCTACAATGCAATCAAGCGCAACGCTCTTCTTGAGAACGTAACTTTAGATGAAAACGGCAAGATCGATTTCGCTGACAAGAGCGTAACCGAGAATACCCGTGTATCTTACCCAATCGATCACATTGAGAAGATCGTTCGTCCAGTTTCTGCTGCACCGGCTGCTAAGAACGTAATCTTCCTGTCTGCAGATGCTTTCGGCGTACTGCCTCCAGTATCTGTTTTAACTCCTGAGCAGACTCAGTACTACTTCTTATCTGGTTTCACTGCTAAGTTAGCTGGTACAGAGCGCGGCATTACCGAGCCTACTCCTACCTTCTCCGCTTGCTTTGGACAGGCATTCTTAGAGTTGCATCCAACCAAGTACGCAGAAGAACTGGTTAAGAAGATGGAGCAGAGCGGCGCTAAGGCATATTTAGTAAACACTGGCTGGAACGGTACCGGCAAGCGTATCTCCATCCGTGATACCCGCGGCATTATCGACGCTATCTTAAACGGCGACATTTTAAATGCACCAACCAAGAAGCTTCCATACTTCAACTTTGAGATTCCTACCGAACTTCCAGGCGTAGATACCGGTATTCTGGATCCTCGCGACACTTACGCAGATGCTGCTGAGTGGGAAGCAAAGGCTAAGGATCTGGCTCAGAGATTTATCAAGAACTTCGCTAAATACGAAGGCAACGAAGCTGGCAAGGCTTTAGTTCCTGCTGGTCCTCAGTTATAATTCGCTCATAGCTGCGTTTGCCAGTGCCGGGCACTGGCAAACAGACCATAAAGAAAGAGCAGCCTCCTACAACGAAATGAGGTGACCCCTCAAAACTCTGCAGGGAACTGCTCTTTCTTATTGTTCCTTTCACTGTCCCGTTGTTCCCAGATAATTAATCCCGTCCCTGTCCATCACAATCCTTCTATAAAATTCTCCTGAACCTTCTGCTTCCTCTCCTTGCTGACTGTAGACAAAGTCTGTAATCCGATATCTGGCAGTACGTACATCCCGAAGGGTAATGTGAAGGCTATTGTCAACGTCTATCCAGACATCTGCCTCAGGCTCTCCCAGCTGAACCGTCTCATCAAACAGCACATACAAATCCTCATTTGAAACTGCCTGAATCAAAAAACGCCCCCTGTCATCCATAGCCAGTTCTCCCTCTATTAACATATCTTCCTGAACCAGCTTTTGCAGTTCCCATTCCCTTCCTCCATAGGTAAATGGAATGGAACCATATAATGCCATGCCTTCCGGCTGACTTGTTTTACCCTTTACAGTCTCTCCATCTGTCAAAAAGATATATTCCGCCTCGCCGTAAAATCCTCTCTCTTCTAATTTGGATTCTTCCCACACAGCCGTAAGGTCATAAACCATTCCTGGCTCAAGTTCAATCAGATAAGGGGATTCATACGTATCCACACTTTCAGCAGACGCTTCTGTATTGCCCAGGGCCATCCGGTTCCATCCAGTCAGCAAAATCTGATCCGGCATAACCGGACAGGAAACTGTAAAAGATGGCCGTTCCATCTGATTATAAGCGGATACGTATAATGGTTTTGCCGTCTCTGCATCTATTTGCAGCGGATGTATTCCACATGCCTCAAGACTCACCATTTCTCCCTCAAAAATCCCCTTATCTGACTGATAACTCCAACTGTAATTTCCTGAAACAATGGAAAACGCATTCATTTTGCCAGAAAGAGGATCGGTCAGAACGATCTCTGGCGGCGACTCGATACTGATTTCTGCCTGGACCGGTTCCGATTCAATGTCATTTCTGCTGTTCCCGGAAATGCTGCTTATTTCTTCCATGCTGCTTTCAGCTGCTGACTCCGTTCCTGTCGCAGCCGTCGTTTTTTCTTTCTGGCAGCCACAGACAGATGCCGCTATACACAAGGTTACCATTCCTGCTGTCCAATATTGTTTTCTCATGGCTACACCTCCTGCTCCCATTTTACACAGATGGGAATCCTATTTTGACCAGTCGCCATTCTTATCAGACTCATTCCGTCTCCTAAACGCCCTTTGACTCTTAAAACCTCTCTACTCCGTCTTTTGTTACTCTGGCATAAATCAGCTTCTTGGCTTTTGGGGCTTCTTCCCCGATTACATAAGCCTGTTTCAGCTTTTCTGCCGCATCTGGGAATAAGGTTTCATCAGAAGCCAGAAGCACCGCCAGCACATCTCCTGCCTTTACAGACTCTCCGTACTTTTTCTTTAATAGAATCCCTGCTGCCGGATCGATTACATCCTCTTTTCTGCTGCGTCCAGCCCCTAACATGACAGAGGCAATCCCCACAGATTCTGTGTCCATGTGGGTAATAAAGCCGTCTTTTTCTGCCTGGACTTCCAACGAGTATGGCGCTGCAGGAAGCTTTTCCGGGTGTTCCACATAACTCTTATCCCCGCCCTGGCTTTCTGCCATCTGAATCAGGGCTTTCCATGCAGTCCCATCTCCAATTGCTGCCTCTGCCATCTGGCGGCACTCTTCAATGCTTCCTTTTTCAGCCATATATAACATATTGGCTGCCAGTCCTAAAGAAACTTCCCGGAGATCGGCCGGACCGCCGCCCTTTAATACTTCTATGGATTCCTGAATCTCCAGGGCATTTCCCACTGCATGGCCTAACGGAACATCCATATCTGTAATCAGGGCGCAGCAGCGTCTGCCCGCTCTGGTTCCAATGGCTACCATCTTCCCGGCTAAAGCAATGGAATCCTCCAGAGTCTTCATAAATGCCCCGCTTCCAGTCTTCACATCCAGCACAATGCCATCGCTTCCGGCAGCCAGTTTTTTACTCATAATGGAAGAAGCAATCAGAGGGATGCTGTCTACCGTAGCTGTTACATCCCGAAGAGCATAAATCTTTTTATCTGCCGGAACCATATTGCCGGACTGTCCGATTACTGCAATGCCGGTCCGGTTTACAATGTCAAAAAATTCTTCTCTGGGAATGGAGGTCGAAAACCCCGGAATACTCTCCAGCTTGTCGATGGTTCCGCCAGTATGTCCCAGGCCTCTTCCGGACATTTTTGCAACTTTTACGCCGCAGGCCGCCACAATCGGGCCAATAATTAATGTTGTCTTATCTCCTACGCCGCCTGTGCTGTGTTTATCCACCTTAATACCCTGAATGGCGCTTAAATCCACCATATCTCCGGATTTTGCCATCTCCATGGTCATTGTGGTAATCTCTTCATCATTCATCCCCTGAAAATAAATTGCCATCAGCATGGCTGACATTTGATAATCTGGAATATCCCCAGCAGTAAATCCCTGAATCATATATGCAATTTCTTCGTCAGAAAGTGCTGCTCCCCGTTTTTTCTTTTCAATTAAGTCATACATCCTCATAAGCGTATCCTCCTTCTTATGTCTGTCCCATCATCCTCCCATACATCACATGGAAATAAACGTTGGCCCTGTCCGGAGTCGATATTCACCTCATCTTTCGGTTCAGGGCCATAATTCAGACAGCCTTATGAATTAATTAATAGCTTCCCTCTTCAATTGTTTCTGCTTTTGCCAGCTTCACAATGCGGCTGGTTCCCAGTCTGGATGCTCCCAGTTCGATAAATCTTTCTGCATCGTCAAAGGACTTGATGCCGCCTGCCGCCTTCATCTTTACCTCAGGGCCTACATGGGCTGCAAACAGGGCAATGTCGTCAAAGGTCGCTCCGGCAGTAGAAAATCCGGTGGAAGTCTTAATGTAATCTGCACCTGCGCTGGTCACGATCCTGCACATCTGGATCTTTTCCTCTTCTGTCAGCAGGCAGGTCTCGATAATTACCTTTAAAATCTTATCGCCGCAGGCCTTTTTGATTTCCCGAATTTCTTCTTCGATCTTCTCGTAATTTTTGTCCTTTAAATCTCCAATGTTAATTACCATATCGATTTCTTCTGCACCGTTTTCAATGGCGTCTCTGGTTTCAAATACCTTGGTCTTGGTGGTATTGTAGCCATTTGGGAATCCAATTACCGTACAAACCGGCATCTTATCTCCCAGATAATCTGCTGCACGTTTTACATAAGATGGAGGAATGCAGACAGAAGCGGTGCCGTAGGCCACTGCGTCATCGCAAATCTCTTTGATCTCTGCCCAGGTTGCTCCCTGGGTTAATAATGTGTGGTCAACTGTTTTAAAAATTTCTTTCTTATCCATGTTTTTTTTCTCGATTCCTGTTAGTTATAGATTTCTGTTAGTTATAGATTTCTGTTAAAAAGCTTTCTCCTGCAATCTCCCCATGAACTCCTAAGTAATCTAAAATCGTAGCGGCGATATCTGCAAAAGAAGTTCTGGTTCCCAGGTTTGCTCCGGCTTTTACTTTGGCTCCGGCTATTACCAAAGGCGTATACTCTCTGGAATGATCCGTAGACGGCGTAATGGGATCACAGCCATGGTCGGCGGTAATCATTAAGATGTCCTCTTCTCTCATTGCTCCCAGAATCTCCGGAAGTCTTTCATCAAAATAGGTTAAAGCTTTGGCATAGCCGTCTACATCATTGCGGTGTCCATAGAGCATATCGTAATCCACCAGATTAATAAAGCACAGCCCCTCAAAATCCCTTCCCAGATATTCAATGGTTCGATCAATTCCTTCTGCATTTCCGGCGGTTCTCACCATCTCGCTGATTCCCTGTCCGGCAAAAATATCATTGATTTTACCTACTGCCAGAACCTTCTGTCCAGATTCCTTAATCGCATCCAGCATGGTCGCTTTCGGAGGAACCAGTGAATAATCATGGCGGCGTGAAGTCCTCTTATATGGCCATTCTCCCTCAAAAGGACGGGCAATGACACGGCCAACCCCATACTTTCCCGTGCAAAGGCGGCGGGCAGTCTCACAATATTCATACAGCTGTTCAATGGGAACCACATCTTCATGGGCTGCAATCTGGAATACACTGTCAGCAGATGTATAAACAATCAGACTGCCCGTCTCCACATGTTCCCTGCCGTAATCCTTAATGACCTCCGTCCCGGAATAAGGCTGGTTGCAGATTACCTTCCGTCCCGTCTCCTTTTCAAACGCATCTAACAGTTCCCTGGGAAATCCATCCGGAAAAGTCGGAAGAGGCTCCGGCGAAACCACACCAGCAATCTCCCAGTGGCCAATGGTGGTATCCTTCCCCTTAGAAACCTCCGTCATTCTGGCTGCTGCTCCCTGTGGCTCTGCCTCCTTTTCTCCGCAGGTAACTCCATCTGTATTAAATAATCCCAGTTTTTTCATATTGGGCATGGAAAAATAGGGGCTGGTTGCCGCAGCCGCCAGCGTATTGCTGCCTTCATCCCCGAAATCTGCAGCATCCGGCATTTCACCGATTCCCACACTGTCTAATACAATCAAAAACACTCGTTTCATGCAAAAACTCCTTTCAGCACTTGCTTGAATCAGCTCATAAAGAACTGCTTCTCTCCTGGTTTTACCGGAATTTCCGTAATGTCCAAATTATCGACCCGCATATAACCATTTCCCTTGCGGATAGTATCCAGCAGTATGGAAAGTTTAACCGGATCGCCCTGGAGTTCCATCTGTACCGTACCATCATAGAGGTTTTCTACATATCCCGTAATCCCCAGGGGCCTGGCTTCCATACAGACAAAAAAGCGGCAGCCAACTTCCTGAACCCGCCCGCTGGCAATCACATGGTAACGGATGACTCTTCCCACAGAAACACCTCCCCAGTCTATGATGGTTCTAGTCTACCATATTTTTTTCCAAATAACCAGAGACTCTGTGAAATATTGGC
The DNA here is from genome assembly GCA_900551135.1 of uncultured Clostridium sp. Lineage (GTDB taxonomy): Bacteria > Bacillota > Clostridia > Lachnospirales > Lachnospiraceae > UMGS1370. The sequence continues at coordinate 5,283 of URUX01000042.1, read as the reverse complement.
CGATAGATACCACTTTATGAAAAAAAATAATGAAGACATTTCCCCTGTTCATCCGTTATAATAAATAGAATCACATAAGGAAGGGGAGAACACTGCTTGAGCGATGAAGAAATACTGGAACGGCTTATCCGCCAGTATCAAAATTTGATTTATTCTATCTGCTATCGTCTCACCGGCGATTATTTTGACGCAGAAGATTTGGCACAAGACACCTTTCTCTCCGCCTATAAAAATCTGGCCCGTTTTGACGGAGCCAATGAAAGGGCGTGGCTGTGCCGCATTGCAACCAATAAATGCATTGACTATTTAAAGCGGGCAGGACGCCGCAGCGTTCCGACAGCAGATGATTATTTTACGTCCATTCCGGACAGTCAGTCCTCTCCTGAAGATGCCTGCCTGGAACAGGATGTTAAAAAGAGGCTTTATGACTGCTGCTGCCAGTTGTCCCCGCCTTATAAAGATGTGGCCCTGGACTATTATTACCGTGAAATTGAAATTAGCGAAATTGCTGCAAAGACCGGTAAAAATATCAAAACTCTGCAGACCCAGATTTATCGTGCAAAAGGAATGCTGAAAAAACTTTATCGAAAGGAGGAACTAACATGAGAAACAGCCCAAACTCCAGAATCTATCTTGAAACACTGGAAGAAATTGCATCTTCTGATGAATTAATAAATGCCTTTGCTGATGAAACAGAACAGTATTATTTCGTTCCTGCACCTAAAAATTTTGCAGAATCTGTGATCAACAGCAGTCATTCCCTGGACGTCCAGGTAGCTGTAAAGACCGGCCATGCCTCTAAAAAGCTGCAGTTTTTCATTTACAGCCTCCAGGTGGGCACTGCTGTAGCCGGAGCAATCTTCCTTTTGTTTGCTCTTCCCAGAGCATCCATAACTTCCCAGTCTTCCCAGCACTATGACAGCCAGAGGGTCGAATCCCGGTTTTCACAGCACTCCCGGCAGCTGTCCCATTCGATGATGAATTTTTCCTATGAATTTTTCAATTGGAGGTAATGTTACTATGGCAAAAAAGAAAAATCGTTTATTTACATTCTTCTGTTCCTTAATCCCCGGCGCCGGAGAAATGTATCTGGGATTTTTTAAACACGGCTTCAGCGTTATGGGGCTTTTCTTTCTGATGATGTTTTTCAGCAGCATCCTGTTTCCGCCCCTTATGTTTCTCGCTCCTGTTTTATGGTTTTACAGTTTCTTCCATGTTAATCATCTCATTACCCTTCCGGATGACGAATTTTACATGATAGAAGATGACTATTTCTTTCATATTGACCGTTTTATTCAGGATCGGAGCCTTCTGCTTACCAAATACCGCAAAATCACTTCCTGTACCTTAATCTTTTTAGGCGCGGCGATTCTGTGGCAGATTGTCAGTGATTTTATCCAGATGTTTTGCAGCCGGTATTTGTCCATACCAGAACCCGTCCAGAACCTTCTCTTCTGGATAAACCAGCGGATTCCCCAAATAGCCATTGCTCTGGGAATTATCATACTGGGCTTTTGGCTGATTAAACAAAAAAAGCAGGACCTTTTCCTGCCAGACGGCAATGGGGGGGGGTATTTCAGAAAAGCCTGATGCCGGAAAATAAGACAAAAACAAACAGGCTGCTGTAACGCCGGGGATATCCCATTCTTCGTTACAGCAGCCTGTTTTCCGCTTTTTCGTATTTGATTAATCTTCTTTAATCTTTACAATTACTTTTTTAATTGGCGCCGGCTCTCCGTTGGCAGCCTTTGGCTTATGGGCATCCCAAGGGAAGAAAATCATATACTGATCCGCTTTTGCCGGAATCGGAAGACCTGGATTGGAATTATCAAAAAGTACCACATCCTTGTCCGGGTTGTAAGGAGTTTTTACTGTCATCTCACCTACCGGCGCATAGGTCATCACTTCCGTACCTTTGATTACATACTGAATGTCTGTGTAATGCTCATGAGCCTCAAACTTTGCCTCTTCCCACGGAATCGTGGTGTACTCTACTACATTGGCATAAACGTTCTTTCCGTCAATCTCGTACTTGCCCGGCTCTAATGCCGCCAAATCAGTGTTTAACAGAAAGTCTACTGCCTTGGCATAACGGCCTTCCATTCCTAAATTTCTGTAAAAATTCAAATTCTTTTTCTCGTCAAAAATCATGTGGCGCTCTCCTTTACTATGTAGTAAATAAATCCTTTAATCACAGTATACGCCATACAAAAGGAAAACTCAATCCTTTTTCACTATTTAAAAAACTCATGTCCGTCATGGGCAAAAAGATAGGTAAGCCTTGAATCAAAGAAGCTGACTGCTCTGCTCTGGGAACGTCCCCGGTTCATAAAATAAAGGGCTCCCTGGGAATAGTCTTCTCCATCCAGAGCACGATTGACACATTCAACGGTCAAATCAGTCACTCTTACCTGGTTAATCCGTCCGTTGGATACCGGAGAAAACTGATTTCGCTGATACACAACTTCTGTAACAGAATTGGGAAACCGCTTGTCCCGCACCCGGTTCATAATGACATTGGCTACCAGTATCCGGCCTTTCTCATCACAAATTCCAGCCTCTGCTTCTACAATTCTTAAAAGAACCTGATAGTCTGACTGAGAATAAGAAATCTTTCTTGCCTCTCTCTCTGCGATTCGTCTCGCTTCTGCCTCTTTTTCTTCCTGTATTTTTGCCTGCTTAGCCGCAAGTTCCGCTTTTGCCCGCTCAGACTGTTCGAGTTTATCTTCCGTACTTTTTACCAGGCTCCGGCCTATCAGGCTGCTCTCCTGTCTTAAAGCGGCGAATTCGGCTTGTATTTTAGCTTCTGTAATCAAATTCAAGTCTTCAGCGTCCGTTTCCTCTAAAGCATCGCTGCTTTCCTGATAACGTCCTTCTGCAAATACAGTCAGAGCACTTTTTCCTCCTGCTCCAAATCCAGCGGCAGTAAATACCACAACTGCTACTACCATACAGCCGGATGTAATTACCGCGGCTGAACGGTGCATTTTCTTGCTTACCTGGACAACGGGTCTCATCCACTCCCGCAAAAACTGTAATGCTGCCTGAAGAAAAGAATAGAATGGAAACATAGATACTCTCCTTTTTCTTCCTCTTTTTGGTACAGAAACAGGGATTCACCCCCACTTTCTGCTTGTTTTTCTGGTTGACATGGCAAATTATATGGGAATGAGCATCAAAATGTCAATGGAAATCAGGCAAGTTTGTCACTTATTCCATGACGAAAAAAAGCACCATCTGCGTTTTTGTGCAGATAGCGCAAGTTATCCTTCCGTTTTTATTGATTTTTTAGGCAGCCTGTCCCTTTTAATTTTACGAAAATATTACGTTTTTGTTAATTATTTAGTGTCATATCTTTTGTCGAAAAACGCCGTCGAATCCTTATGTAAACCATTTTGCTAGATTAATGGCACAAAATTCCCTTCCGCATAAGCACAGAGGTCATTGGGAGACAGAAGAATCTGAACCCCTCTCTGGCCTGCACTGACTGCAATTTTATCAAATAAAACAGCGGTTTCTTCTATATATAATGGAAACTTTTTCTTCATTCCAACAGGAGAACAGCCGCCTCTGACATATCCGGTAAGAGGAAGCAAATCCTTCATGGGGATCATTTCTACTTTTTTATCGTGAGCTGCTTTCGCCACTTTTTTTAAATCCAGTTCCTCATCTACCGGAATGCAGCAGACCAGATATCCGGTCTTCTCTCCTTTTAAAACCAGTGTCTTAAAAATGGTGTCGTGATCGGCCCCCATCATATCTGCCGCATGGCTGCCGGACAAATCGTGTTCGTCTACCTCATACTCCCTGGATTCATATGGAATTTTTGCCGCATCCAAAAGGCGCATCACATTTGTTTTTACCATTCTTCTCTCTCCTTTTGGCTCAGCGTTCCACCGTTCCGTGGTAATCCATAATTCCCCCGATATTCACTGCCTTTTCATATCCGGATTTTTTCAAAAACTGCACTGCCCGGCCGCTGCGTGCCCCGCTCCGGCAGTATACATATAAAGGAGTTCCTTTATCATATGGAATGGTTTCCAGCTGATCCAATGGGATATTGACGCTTTGAGGCACATGACCGTCTGCGTATTCTTCCCTTGTCCGCACATCCAGCAAAACAGCCCCTGCGGTTTCTCCTGCTTCCTTTACTCCCTGATCCATTGTAATGTCATCTGTTAATTTAAATAATGATAATAATCCCATAGTTTCTATCCTCATATTATAGAGTAGTAGTGTTTATAGTCCCTCTCCAAGGACTGCAGGCTATATTTTATTCTACTTTTTTGGCATTGGGATAAATCCTCTGCATTCTCTCATCATCGAACCGTTCATCCATAATCTCCTGCCAGTGGTATTCTGCCGGTATTCCCTGGCTTCTCTGACTGTTCCGGGAAAGAGCCATACAGGAAACAGCCATATCAATACACATAAATACAATTAAAAACCAGACCAGCGGCTTTCCAATCTTTTCCGGAATTTTCTCAATCCATCTGGAAAATACCGGATACAGTCCCTTAAACCAGACAACTGCCGCGATTCCCCAGAAAAAGCAGTACAGAAGATTGATACGGCCTCCTAAGTTAAACGGTATTTTACTGTAATCCCAGAATATGGTTCCAAACATGATTTCTGTAAACACGCTGCACAAATATTCGTAAGCGCCGCCTAATACGGTTCCCATTAAAAACAGGAAACGGTCAGAGCGCTGCCGGTATCGGTACAGAAGAACCGTTACGGCTGCAATCGCCAGTCCCCATACAATGCTGAAATCACCCCATACCAGACTGCTGCGGCTCATCCAGACCCCTGCACTGATACGGCAGAAAATCGTCTCTGTGACATCGCCTAAAAAAGCACCGATAATAAACAGCAGGACAATTTTGTAAAAACTGCATCCTTCTATGTAATTTTTACTCTGTCCAGCAGCTTTTTCCCGGGTTTCTTCTGAAGTTTTCGGATAGGCCTTCTGAATTCTTTTGTTAATCCAGGAAGAAAGCCGTTTTTCCAGCCGGACGCTTAACGATGCAAACCAGGAATCCATGGATTCCCAACGTTCTATCCGCCTGCTTTTTCCGCTTATAACAATTAACGTTGCCAGCACATCGGCAGTCAGCGCCGCTAAAACCACCCAGATCAGGATTTTTCCTATTCCGGACGGAACCAGATGGTAAGCCTTTACCAGAAGACCATTTCCCCATTTCAGGGTAATAAATCCTAAAAAGCCCCAAAGCAGAGAAATCGGCAGACAGACGTAACCATCCAGATTCCACCTGACCCCGG
>URUX01000041.1 GCA_900551135.1 uncultured Clostridium sp. | reverse complement strand
GGGAGAATGCAAAACAGTGATTGAGGCGGTTTGCCAGGAAATTATAGAGGAGATAAAAAGTCAGGGCCTGTCATCGGGAAACTGGGATTATCTGGAACCTCATGCGATAGAGATTATGGAGCACATCCGGAATGCCCAAATCCGGAATCTGCATTTAATGGATGGATAAAAAATCATTATTATTTATAAAAATACAAGAAATAATGAATTACCCGTTTACGGATCGGCAGAATTTATGGTATAATAATCCTTAATAGAAAGATGAATTTTCAGGATTACCATACTGAATAAGAAAGGATCGATAGCCATGGAACATTATTATCAGCCGGAGATCGAATGTGCCCCGAGAGACCAGATCAGGGCATGGCAAAGCGAACGTCTGGCAAAAACGGTTAAGCACGTTTATGACCATGTAGAATACTACAGAAAAAAGATGGATGAAAAGGGAGTCAGACCGGAAGATATTCAGTCGGTAGATGATTTACATAAACTTCCCTTTATTACCAAAGATGATTTGCGGGAGGCCTACCCTTATGGACTGCTGGCCAGGCCCTTGTCAGACTGTGTCCGGATTCAGTCCACCAGCGGCACCACAGGCAGACGCGTAGTGGCATTTTACACCCAGCATGACATTGAACTCTGGGAAGACTGCTGTGCCAGAGCCATTGCGGCTGCAGGAGGAACGAAGGAGGATGTGGTTCATGTATCGTATGGATACGGTCTGTTTACGGGAGGCGCAGGCCTTCACGGCGGATCTCATAAGATAGGTTCTCTTACCCTGCCTATGTCTTCTGGAAATACGGATCGCCAAATCCAGTTTATGTGTGATCTGGGTTCGACCATTTTGTGCTGTACCCCGTCTTATGCAGCATATCTGGCAGAAAGCATCTGCGAACGGGGACTGCAGAACAAAATCAAGCTGAAAGCCGGCATTTTTGGCGCAGAGGCCTGGACGGAAGAAATGCGCCGCGATATTGAAATGAAACTGGGGATTAAGGCATATGACATTTATGGACTGACAGAAATTTCCGGACCTGGCGTATCCTTTGAGTGCAGTGCCCAGAACGGCATGCATGTCAATGAAGATCATTTTATTGCAGAGGTAATCAATCCCAAGACCGGAGAGGTGCTTCCAGACGGCGAAAAAGGAGAACTGGTATTTACCTGCATTACCAAAGAAGCTTTCCCGCTGATCCGGTACCGTACCAGGGATATTTGTATTTTGAGCCATGAACCCTGCTCCTGCGGACGTACTCATGTCAAGATGACCAAGCCGTTAGGACGCAGCGATGACATGCTGATTGTCAAGGGAGTCAACGTATTCCCGTCCCAGATCGAAACGGTGCTGATTAATCAGGGCTACCCGGCTAATTACCAGATTGTAGTGGATCGAATTGATAACAGCGATACCATTGAAGTTCAGGTGGAAATGACTCCGGAGATGTTCTCTGATAATGTGGGTGTTGTAGCAGCAAGAGAAAAAGAACTGGTAAATGCTTTGAAGTCTATGCTTGGCATTGCTGTCAAGGTACGTCTGGTGAACCCCAAGAGCATTGCAAGAAGCGAGGGAAAAGCCGTTCGCGTCATTGACAAGAGAAACTTATATAAAAAATAGAGAAGGAGGGGGATTATGACAGTAAAACAGATTTCTGTATTTGTAGAAAATAAGCCTGGAAAACTGGCAGAACTTACTGATTATCTGCACCAGCATGAGATTGACATGAGAGCCCTGTCTATTGCAGAAGCCCAGGATTTTGGCATTGTCCGCATGATTGTGGACGATGCATATAAGACCTCCCAGGTATTAAAGGAGGCAGGATACGTGGTATCCATTACTCCGGTTCTGGCAGTAGAAATGAGTGATGAGCCGGGAAGCCTGTACCGGATACTGAAAATTTTGGGAGACGGAGGTGTCAACCTGGATTATACCTATGCATTTTTAAGTCAGAAAGCAGCGACTGCGTATATGATTCTGCGGGTGGCAGACAATGAAAAAGCCATTGATGTGCTGGGAAAAAGCGGAATCCGTCCGGTATGCCAGGACACCATTGCAGACCTGTAAACGTTTAAGAGAGATAAAAAAACTGCCCGAAAGGTTTGAATGCCTTCCGGGCAGTTTTTTTGGTTCCAGCGGTACGTTTATGCGTATTTCCGGTTAAACAGCATACGGAATACCAGCAAAACGGCGATTAACAGTGCAGCGCCGACTGGAAGGGAAATCCAGGGGCTCTGGGTAAATCCGGCTACGATATAGGTGATGAATGTGACTGCTGCCACAGTCAAAGAGTAAGGAAGCTGGGTGGATACGTGGTTAACGTGTTCACACTGGGCTCCGGCAGAGGCCATAATGGTAGTGTCAGAAATGGGAGAACAGTGGTCTCCGCATACGGCTCCGGCCATACAGGCGGAAATGGAAATTACCATTAAGGTAGGATTGGTATTGGCGAATACGTTGACTACAATAGGAATCAGGATGCCAAAGGTACCCCAGGATGTGCCGGTTGCAAATGCCAGTCCGCATCCAACCAGGAAAATGATGGCAGGAAGCAGATTTAACAGGCTGTTTGCACAGCCGCTCATTGCGGAAGCGACGTATTCTGCTGCGCCAAGGCTGTCAGTCATGGATTTTAAGGTCCAGGCACAGGTTAAAATCAGGATGGCAGGTACCATAGCCTTAAAGCCTTCTGGTACACAGGACATGGATTCTTCAAAAGTCAGAACCCGTCGGGCCATATAAAACAGGATGGTAAAGACCAGTCCGAAAAAGCTGCCCATAGCCAGACCTCTGGAGGCGTCACTATTGGAAAAAGCGGTTACAAAATCTGTGCCGTCAAAGAATCCTCCGGTATAAATCATACCGATAACACAGCATACAATCAGGCAGGCAATGGGGAGAACCAGATCGATAACGGTTCCTCTGCCGATTTGGCTGGTGCCTTCTACATTGGCATAGGGGCGGCCGGGGGTAGTGAATAAATCGCCGGTTTCACGGGCATTTTTTTCGTGCTTTGCCATTGGGCCGAAATCAAAACTGGTTACAGCTAAAAGAATCATCATCAAAATGGTAAGGAGGGCATAGAAGTTGTATGGAATCGCCCGGATAAACAGGGAGAATCCGTCTTCGCCTTCCACAAAACCGGTTACAGCTGCAGCCCAGGAAGAAATTGGAGCAATGATGCAGACTGGTGCGGCAGTTGAATCAATGATATAGGCAAGTTTGGCTCTGGAAATCTGGTGTTTGTCTGTAACGGGACGCATGACGCTTCCGACGGTAAGACAGTTGAAATAGTCATCAATAAAAATCAGCACTCCCAGGGCAATGGTAGCTAACTGGGAACCGGCCCGGGTTTTGATCTTGCTGCTGGCCCAGCGTCCAAAAGCGGCAGAGCCGCCGGCGCGGTTCATAAGGGAAACAATAATTCCCAGAATAACCAGGAAAATCAGGATGCCCACATTATAAGAATCAGACAGTACGCTTAAAAAACCGTCGTCAAATACGTGAGATATCGTTCCTTCAAAGGAAAAGTCAGAGTAGAACAGGCCGCCTACCAGGATTCCGATAAACAAAGAACTGTAAACCTCTTTGGTAATCAGAGCCAGTCCAATGGCGACAATGGGGGGGACAAGAGCCAGATATGTGGCATACATAGCAGGCTGTGGAGCCGCAGCTTCTTCGGCGGCTAAGACGGTCATGGGAAATAATGCCATTATCAGCACGAGCACAATCCCAAGACTTAAGATACGGTGTTTGCTTTTCATACAGAAATCTCCCTTCATTTGGTGAATCGGCTGCAAATAAAAACAGCCATGCTCCGGTTCCAAATAAGGGCGCGGTTCATGGCGGAATGTTATCAGGCAATGAATTATGAAAGAAGTTCCGGCATGGTAGCGCTCCACTTTATTTGTGACAGTCCGGCACATATTTTATGCCGGCCCAGGATTGCCTTTGCAAGGGGCAAAAAGAAATCCTTCGGCGGTATCCCCTTTCCCACATCTGGCCCCTGCCGTGATAATGTGGTACTGTTGAAGACCGCTCCTCTACCAGTTTATCTATTTGTATCATAGAAGCAGGAGTCTGTCAAGGGAAAGAATCCACAAATTTTATGATCTGACAGGAGTATACTGGAAAAAACGAGGGATAAAAAATGTACAAAATAAATAAAAATATCAGCGAATTATCTGATAAAATAGATGAAATGCTTCCTGAGATGAATTTTAGGATTGTGAAAAATGGTGAAACTGTTTTTGGAAATAGTACAAGTGATGAAAAAAATGGCAAAAAACAGACAACTTTTTGAAGAAATTATTGAAATTCGTTGACTTATTGCGGTGGATTAGATAATTTAGAGACATAGATAAGATTACTTGTCTAGGTAATCCAAAACCCCAAACAACTTTTAAGAAAAATGAGAGGGGAAGTAAGTTTGAAAAAACGTTTGTTAAGCGCAGTGATGGCAGGAGTGATGGTAGTCGGATTATTAGCTGGATGCAGCGGCGGTGCTAAAAAAGAAAGCTGGAAGGTTACCTGTCCATGGGCTCCATCTGGTGTAGCTGCCATGGTAAGCCAGAAAGCAGCAGAAAGTCAACTTCCTATTCCGATAAGATTACGTTAGTTGCAGAAGCAGTAAAAGGCGATGCAGCAACTGTAAATACCTGGGTTGCTGATACAAAGGCAAACTCCAAAGAACTGGTATTTGCAGGCGAGGGATTATTTGCAATTACTTCTATTCTGGATCCGGCAAAAATGCAGTTTACATATGACAACTTTGCATATGTAGAGAATTTATATTCTTCCATCTTCGTATTATCTGCAGACTCAAAGCTGAATATCCAGAATCTTGCAGACCTGGAAGCATTTGTAGCAGAAGGCAGCGAAATCAGCGTGGCAGTAAATGGAGCTACCAGTTCAGAAGCATTCCTGGCAGCAGCATTATTTGGTTCCATGGGTGCTGGCGATAAATTGAAATTAGTTGCGTATACTTCCGCAGCAGAGGCTGCTCAGGCAGTTGCAAAGGGTGAGACTAATTTTGCAGTTTCCCATCAGTCTCAGATTTTGGAAACTCAGCAGCAGGGCGGTGTAACCATCGTTTGTGCATTTGATGACAAGCCTCTGGAGAATGGCCCGTTTGCCGGAGTAGAAGGCGTTGGCGAGCACGGATACCCATTCTTCCGCAACCGCTGCTTCGTTATGGCATGTGCAGGAACAGATGCAGAAAAAGTTGCAGAACTGAAGAAGCTGTACGATGATATCTTAGCAGATGAAGAAGTTGCCAAGTGGTTAGAAGAAACCATGCTTCTGGAAGTAGATACCATGTCAGAAGATGATGTAAAAGCACACATCGAAAATGTAAAGAGTATTGTAAACGAATACAAAGACATTGTTGCGAATTAATGTTTGCTGATGCAGGAGGGAATGATAGTTTCATTCCCTCTGCGGTTTTAAAACGAAGGAGGTAGGATTCATGAGCGGTCTGATTAATCAGTTTCATGATCGGATTGATGCCTGGGGGGATAAACTGCGGGAAAAAGAAATTCGGATTCCGATTAACCTGGTTGCAGGAATCGTATTTTTTGTATTTGCAGCTGCGATTATGATTGTGATGCCTCAGCAGGTAGCGGTTTCTGACAAAGATGTCGTAAACGGAAGGGCCTTCCCAACCCTGCTGATGTACATCATGATGTTTTGCAGCGGTTTGCTTATTGTGAAAGATTTATATAAGATTGCAAAAAAGCAGCCTTTGGAATGGAAGGTAATTAACCTTCAGACGGAAGTAAAAGCACTGGTAATTTTTGGAATTTTGTTTTTCACGTATTTATTAAGCAAACTTACCGGAATGTTTATTATTGGTGCACTGTTTTGTTCCCTGCCATTTTTACTGTACTTCAGATGCAGCAAAAAGAGTTATTACGTCATTACGCTGCTGCTGACAGTGGTAATCTGGGCTGCATTTAAATTTGTTTTGAATGTAGACTTTTAAAGGGGGGATTGTGTTATGATGCAATATATTATTCCGGCTTCCGGGCTTTTATTTACCCTGGAAAATATTTTGTGGATCAACATCGGAGTTTTTATCGGATCTGTATTTGCTGCAATTCCGGGACTCAGTATTATCTTATGTGTAATTTTGTTCCTGCCGGTTACGTACACCATGTCGGCAATTCCGGGTATGATGTTCCTTTTGGGAATTTATTGTGCTGGCGGTTATGGAGGAAGTGCTTCTGCAATTTTGATTAATACGCCTGGAACACCCCCATGCAGCAGCTACCATGCTGGATGGACATCCTCTTTCCCAGAAAGGCAGAACGAAGGCGGCATTAAAGATCGCCTTGTATGCGTCTACGTTTGGCGGTGTGTTCTCTGCACTGATGCTGTTGTTTTTAGGTCCTCAGGTTGCAAAAGTTGCCGCAATGCTGGGAACTCCGGAATACTTTATGGTCTGCGTATTTGGTCTTACCATTATCGCGGGAGTATCCGGAAAGAGTATTATCCGCGGACTGATTTCCGCATGTCTGGGACTGTTTATTGCCTGTATCGGTTCAGATCCGATGACCAGCTACGACCGGTTTACTTTTGGAATTAACCGGTTATATCTGGGAATGGATTTGGCTGTTTGTCTGATTGGACTTTTTGCTCTGGTTGAAATTCTAGCAAAATCGGAAAAACGTCTGGATGCCCTGAAACTGGATGCCAGAAAGATTGAAGATGATGGAAAGATAACCAAGGAAGAATATAAGAGAATGATTCGTCCTGTCTGCCTTTCTTCCTTAATCGGTGTAATGGTAGGAATTGTTCCTGGAACCGGTGCATCGGAGGCTTCCTGGTTTAGTTACTCTCAGGCTAAAAATATGTCAAAGCATCCGGAAGAGTTTGGTCATGGATCTGTAGAAGGAATTGCGGCAGCAGAATCTGCAAATAACGCAGTTACCGGCGCAACCCTGATTCCTCTGCTGACGCTGGGTATTCCTGGAGACGGAACCGTTGCTATTATGCTGTCTTCCCTGATGATTAATGGTTTGAATCCAGGTCTCAGTCCGTTTACGACAGACGGCGATATTATGTATGCCATTATGCTGGGACTGATTTTGGTAAACCTGTTTATGCTTCTGCAGGGAAGATTTTTAACCAGCCTGTTTGCTAAGGTTGTTTCCATCCCACAGGAAATTTTAACTCCAATTATCGTTATTTTCTGCTTTGCAGGTGCCTATTCCGTTAACGAAAACTACTTTGATGTAGGAGTTGCTCTGGTATTTGCTGCATTGGCATGGATTTTGCGTAAATTAGATTTGCCGGCAGTTCCGATTTTGTTAGGTATGGTACTGGGAAGTATGACGGAAACCAACTTCCGCCGCGCATTGCTGATTTCTAATGGAAGTCCTAAGATTTTCTTCAGCAGTATTTTCTGCTGGATTTTTGCCGCTTTGATTGTATTTGCAATTGCAACCATCGTACGGGGAAAAATTAAAGAACAAAAGACAGGAAAATCAACACCATAACAGGGAGGAATTACTTATGGCATATAATATTATTTTTTATTTTTCAGATCAACAGCGTTGGGATACATGCGGATGTTTTGGACAGCCTTTGGATATTACTCCTAACTTGGATGCGTTGGCCGGAGAAGGCGTAAAGTTTGATAACGCGTTTTCCCCTCAGCCTGTATGCGGCCCATGCCATTGTTCCAGACGGGAAAATATCCGACCGAGACCGGGTGCTTCCGCAATAATATCATGCTTCCAAACGGAGTAAAAACGCTGGGCAATTATATCGAAGAAGCTGGTTATGAAACCGCCTATATTGGAAAGTGGCATCTGGCCAGTGATGGGGAACTGGAAAAAGCCCCGACGATTGACCACACTATTACAGCAATTCCGGCAGAACTGCGCGGAGGTTATACCGGATTCTGGAGAGCGGCAGACGTATTGGAATTTACGTCCCATGGCTATGACGGATTTGTATTTGATGAAAATAATAACCGGATTGATTTTAAAGGATACCGTGCGGATTGTATCAATGATTTTGCACTGGAATATCTGGAACAGTATGATGGTAAGAAACCGTTCTTTATGACTGTTTCCCAGATAGAACCCCATCATCAGAACGACCGGAATCATTATGAAGGACCAGACGGTTCCAAAGAGCGTTTTGCCAATTTTATCCTTCCCCATGATTTGGAAGTGTTAAAAGGAAATGCCGCTGAAGAATATCCGGATTATCTGGGACAGTGTGCAAGCCTTGACGAAAACCTGGGACGCCTTGTGGATAAACTGAAAGAAAAAGGCCTGTATGACAACACTATTATTATCTACGCATCTGACCATGGTTCCCACTTTAAGACCCGTAATACAGACAGCCACTTAAATGGCTATGACGATTACAAACGTACTGGCCATGACGGTGCTCTTCATGTTCCGCTGGTAATCTCCGGAGGACCATTTAAAGGCGGTAAGACGGTAACGGAACTGGTTAGCACAGAAAGTCTTCCAAAGACCATTCTGGCAATGGCCGGAGTAGATGTCGGAGATAAGATGATTGGTGAAAATCTTCTGGATGTTGTAGAGCAGAAAGATGCTAACCGTGAAAACCAGGTATTTGCCCAGGTTTCTGAAAGCCGTATCGGGCGAGTGGCCCGTACTGCGGATTACTTATACGCAGTGTATGCTCCGGGTGTTAACGGAGGGGAAAAGGGCGCTTCCGATGTTTATGCAGATGATTATCTGTATGATTTGAGAAAAGACCCGTGGCAGTTCAACAACGTAGCTGCTGCTCCGGAATATGCGGAAGCAAAAGCGGATATGCGCAGACGTCTGCTGGACTGGATTGAAAAGGCAGAAGGATATCGCCCGTCTATTACAGACTAAAAAGGATTTGGCATGGATGTTTCAAATAGAAAGTGGGGGCAGGTTTACCGGTGGCTGCTGGCCTACATTGACGAGAATAAATTTACAGAAAATTTAAAACTTCCATCAGAAAATAATTTGTGCAGACGCCTGAAGGTGAGCCGCGAAACTGTCCGGCTGGCGATGGAACAGCTGGAGCAGGAAGGGCTGATTCGAAGAGTGCAGGGGAGCGGGACGTATTTTAATAAAGACGTGGCCATGTCTCAGGAACTGGACAGCGGCAATTCCCACATTAAGATTGGACTGATTCTTCAGGTGACCAGAAGTTTATGCGTTCAATTCTGAAATTTTTAAAGACCATTCCAAAATGCACAGCCATTGTGTGCTGCAATTACATGATTTACCGGCTGGTTCGGCAGGTGCTGGATTCCCAGGGGGAAAAAGTGCCGGAAGATTATTCGCTGGTATGTTTTGACTATTCTGCAGATGGAAAAGAGAGGGAAGGAATTACCTGTTCTGTCCATCAGGGATATAAAATAGGATGTCAGGTAACCAAACGGCTGATGCAGATGATTGAAAACGGAGAATGCAATGACAGAGATTATTCCGTTGTGATGCGGCCGGAGATTTATGTGGGCACTTCCATCAAACAATTAAAGAATCCATCTTCTGCAGCAGAAAACAGAATCAGATAGCAAAAAACAGAATCAGACAGCAGGAGGCTGGAAACTGAGAAAAGAGACTCAGTTTCCGGCCTTTTTTCCTGAAACTGTAAGAAATATACCACTGATTTTGGTGGAAAAATTGAAACGAACATGGTATGATAGCATCATAATGTGCAGACCACAGCGGATGAACCGGCAAAATAACGGAAGATCCAGCAGAAAAGACAGGAAGGCAGCAGACAGAATGGAAAGGATAAAAAGTGCGTTCAGGGCAATATGGAAAACCGTATATCCATTGATGATCTATTATATGTCCGTATTTTCGATTGGAGAAATGTTTTCGGCAGCAGGAAAAGAGCCGGTTAACACAGTTGCAGTCCTGATTCCCGGAGCAGTTTTGACAGTGGGGATTTTGTGGTTTCCATACAAAAGAGACTGGATTTTGCGAAGCGGTCAAATCAGAACCATAAAACCAGAACTTCCGAAAAAGTGGCAGGATCTGATTATTCTGGGAGTTGCCGCCAGCGTGGGAGTGAATCTGCTTTTGAGTCTTACGCCTCTTGCCCAGTGGTTTCCAAAGGTAGAAGAGTCCGTAGAGACCATTAATAGTGCCGGTTTCTGGCTTCAGCTGTTTGGCGTGTGTCTGATCATTCCGGCGGCAGAGGAGATGGTATTTCGGGGAATTGGATACTGGGGGCTGAGAGATGAGATGCAGGCAGTTCCCGCGGCTGTGTTTTCTGCAGTTTTTTTTGGATTATTCCATGGGAATCTGGTTCAGGGAATTTATGCGGCAGTCCTGGGAATTATTCTGGCCTTTATTATGGAAACTTATCAGACAGTGACGTCCGTCTGGCTGACACATGCAGCTATGAATATCGGATCAATTTATGTGCTTAACGGTATATTGCTCCCGATGATCAATCATAGCTTACTGATGAAGATTTTGATTACCATCTTTACGTTAGGGGTTTCGGCAGCAGAGCTTTATAAGCTTAGCCGGCAAACGTGTCAGGAGATAAATTAGAGGAGGAACAAACGTGAAGCTATTATCAATTGCCATACCTTGTTATAATTCTGCGGCATATATGAGACACTGTATTGAAACCCTGCTGACTGGCGGGGAGGAAGTAGAGATTTTAATTGTGGATGATGGTTCCACCAAGGATAATACGGCAGAGATTGCAGATGAATACGAAAAGAATTATCCGACCATCTGCCGCGCCATCCATCAGGAGAACGGAGGGCACGGCGAGGCGGTGAATACAGGCCTTAGAAATGCGACGGGCATTTATTATAAGGTAGTAGACAGCGACGATTGGGTCAATGAAGAGGCTTATGCCCAGATTTTGGAAACACTGCGCCGGTTTGTCTATGGAGAAGAGACTCTGGATATGCTGATTAGTAATTTTGTATATGAAAAGCAGGGCGTCAAGCATAAAAAGGTTATGAACTACCGGACTGCCATTCCAAAGGATAAGCTGATTGGATGGGATGATGTAAAAGGGTTTATGATGGGGCAGTATATTTTGATGCACTCTGTGATTTACCGGACAGAATTGCTGCGTCAGTGTGGATTAGAACTGCCAAAGCACACATTTTATGTGGATAACATCTTTGTGTATCAGCCCCTTCCCCATGTAAAAACCCTGTATTATCTGGATGTGAATTTTTACCGGTATTTTATTGGCAGAGACGACCAGTCAGTCAATGAGAAGGTGATGATAGGCCGGATTGACCAGCAGATTCGGGTTACAAAACTGATGTTGGGATATTATGATGTAACCAAGATTAGCAGCCGCAAACTGCGGCGTTACATGACGAATTATCTGGAAATTATGATGACCGTTTCCTCCATTCTGGCAATCCGATCCGATTCTGAGGAAAATTTGAAGAAGAAAAAAGAGTTGTGGAAGTATTTAAAGGACCAGAATTTGAAGCTGTATCTGCGGCTCCGCTGGGGATTTTTGGGTCAGGGAGTCAACCTGCCTGGCAAGAGCGGAAGAAAAGTATCAGTAGCAGGATATAAGATTACGCAGAAGTTTTATGGATTTAATTAAGAACGCCGGAGAGCGCTGCAAAGCAGAGAGTATGCTGTGGGCAGCGCTCTTTTTGTGTCCGAAAACCGATGTGTTTTTATATTTTAAAACAAAAAACGGACTCTCAGGAGTCCGCCAGTACATGTGTAATCAAATGTCTGAAATACTACAAAAATGTTATTGAGTTTTGCGGCAGCCTTCTGTTCAGTCTGACTGTAAAAGGATTTATAGCAGTCTTATCAGGAAGCTGCCCTGACATTACCCCCAAATTTTCTGGGAGGTTTTTCTTCGTTCCACGCTGTATCCATAACCATATACCACATAGTATAAAACATAAGCCATAATACAGCCGCCAAAGACGTCTACAATGGAGTGCTGTTTTAAAAATACGGTAGCCATGCAGATTAATACCATGAGGATAAAAGAAGATATCTGAATAATCGGATGGTTCTTTAATTTCTCATTGCGGGCAATCGCCACATGAGTACAGATGGAATTATATACATGGATACTGGGAAATACGTTGGTAGGGGTATCGGTTGCGTACAGGCGGTATACCATTCTGGTAAAAATATTTTCGTTTGGATCTAATAACGGACGGAAATCGGTGCCGTTATGGTAAAAGGTACAGATAATCAGGCTGATGGTCATGCCGCTGAACAGATAGATACACAGCTTGTAATATTCTTCTTTGTCGGAGAAAAATAAAAATGCAACGGTGACGGCTACATAAAGGAACCATAACAAATAAGGGATAATAAAAATTTCTTTAAAAGGAATAAAGTCATCTAACCGTACATGAATGACATGGTAATTAGCAGTAACCGTGCGTTCCAGATAGAAGAACCAGGTTAAGTATACCAGTCCATAGGATAAAATCCACACATGTTTATATTTGCGGAGAAATTCTTTCATACAATCCTCCCTCCTTAAAATTGTAGCTGGATTATAGCATAATTATATGCACCCAACAAGAGTGTTAATGAAATGTTAATAAAAATTGGCGATATTTCATTTTTCTGTAATAAAAGGATGGAAAATTGTGCAATAGTTCTATTTTATATCCTGTGGGATGGTATGGCGGCTGACTCCGTCAGGGCGTTCGGGCCTTTGTTTTAAAGAGGATGCATACTGGGAGGGAGACATTCCGGTAAACCGCTTAAATTGCTTGGAAAAGTAATGTATGGAAGAATAACCCAGACGGTCTGCGATCTGGGAAAAATTCAGCTGCTGCTCCCGTATCATCTGTTTGGCTGCTTCCAGTTTCAGATGAAGAAAGAAATCAATAGCTCCGCATTTTTGTGTTTCCCGGAAAACTTTTTGAAGATATGGGGGGCTGATGAAGTTCGCATCACAGATGTCTTTTACTGTCAGGGTTTTATCGATGTTTTTTTCCATATAGAGCACAATGCGGTGATAGGCTTCCATGTGACTGGAAGGTTTGGAATGCGGTTCACTAATGACAGGCAGAGTCCTGAAGAAATTGCGGCGGTACAGCAGGATAAGCAGCTCTTCCAGATAGTGGAGAATCAGTTCTTCACCGGCAAAGGAAAGAGGAGTTTTCATGCGGATGAGTTTTTCCTGATAGGGATCATCCAGCCGTCCCTCAAAGCAGCTTCGGGCTTCCACAATAATCCGGGCCAGAAGAGCACGTTCGCTTTCTGACAGGGTGAGAACCTGGTTCTGGAAGGCGCTCATGCAGAGGGAATTACAGACAAACCCGATGACCACCAGGCTGGGAGAGATCTTTCCATTGGTTATAACGTTGTGGAATTCATTGGGTTTATGAAAAATAATGGAATTCTTTTTGAGAGGGATGATTTTGTCATCAGCGACTGCTGAAAATTCGCCGTTGTCGACATATACCAGTTCCCAGAAATCATGGGATTCTCCGGGAAAGGAGAAGTCGCTTAGATATTCAAAATAGTGGATGGAAATAATGTCGCAGACAGAAACCGGGATCTGCAGGGTTAGGGATTCGTAAGCCATAAGAGCCTCCTGTATAAAAATGTAGATAAGTGACGAATAATGCATGTAACAATTGTATAACATCAATAAAAAATATTCAATAGTACAAATTTAACTTTGAATATGACAAAGATTAATTTGTGCAATTTTACTATACTAAACGTACAAAACACAAGGAGGTATGTGTATTATGAAAAAGAAATTATTGGCGTTAACATTGGTTTCCGCAATGGCAGGCTCACTGGCGGCGTGCGGCGGTTCCAGTGATACCGCAGCTACTACTGCTGCACCAGCAGCGACAGAGGCTCCGGCAGATACGGCAGCAGCAGAAACTCCGGCAGGCGAGGGCGGCAGTCTGGTATACTGGTCCATGTGGGAGTCCACAGAGCCTCAGGGACAGGCTATTCAGGAAGCAGTTGATGCGTTTACAGCAGAGACCGGCATTAAAGTAGACGTACAGTTTAAGGGACGTACCGGTATCCGCGAGGGCTTACAGCCGGCATTGGATGCAGGAACCAACATTGATATGTTTGATGAAGATATCGACCGTGTAAATGGTGTATGGGGCGATTATCTGTTAGATTTAGAGGAATTAGCCAAGGCGAATGATTATGAAGCAACGGCAAATGCAGGTCTGATGGCAGCCTGCCGTGAAGTGGGCGGAGGAACCTTAAAGTCCATTCCTTATCAGCCAAACGTATTTGCATTCTTCTACAATCAGGCAATCTTTGATGAAGCAGGCGTTACCGCTGCTCCGGCTACCTGGGAAGAACTGGATGCTGCCTGCCAGAAGATTAAAGACGCAGGATATACTCCGATTACAGATGATGATGCCTATATTACCTGTTTATTCGGATACCATATGTCCAGACTGGTTGGTGAAGCCCGCACTGAAGAAATCGTGAAGAACGGTGAGTGGGATGATCCGGCAGTGTTAAAGACTGCAGAGGCATTTGCTGATTTTGCAGCAAAGGGATATTTCTCTGAGACGATTGCTTCTAACGTATGGCCGGCAGGTCAGAACCAGGAACTGGCTCTGGGAACTGCAGCTATGTACTTAAACGGATCCTGGCTGCCAAACGAAGTTAAAGATATGGCTGGCGACGACTTCAAGTGGGGATGCTTCAGCTATCCGGCAGTAGAAGGCGGAGTTGACGGACCGGAAGCAGCAAACTATGGCGCACAGGTATTTGCAATCAACAAGAAATCCGAGAATGCAGAAGCAGCATTCCAGTTGATTATGAAGATTACCAAGGGCGAATATGACAAGAAGCTGGCAGAAATGTCTGCAGGTATTCCATCCGACAGCAACAATGCAGAGTGGCCGGCACTGGTTCAGTGTGCAAAACCTGTTATGGACAGCTTAACTACCCGTTATGCATGGGCAGCAGGTGCAGAGGCTAATGCAGACATGACTCCTATTATTAAGGAAAACATGTTAAAGCTGGTTGGCGGAAGCATTGGCGCACAGGAGTTTGTTGACGCTTTAAAGGCAGCAGGCAACTAATTATCAGGATCTTTTCAGGGTGGCATCGTTTAACGCTGCCACCCTTTCTTTTCAGACATCCGGAAAAGCTGCGGCGGCAGATTTTCACGGTTTATGCAGCACAAAACTATACAGGTAAAGGAGGGGAACGGTTTGAAGAAAAATAAAGGTATGATTATCGCATTTCTGACGCCGGCTCTGTTTATGTTTGTTACGGTTTTCCTGTATCCGATCTGCCGTACCGTTCTTATGAGTTTCTTTAAGATTGACGGTATTACGGATTCTTTTTCCAAATGGCATTTTACAGGATTGGAAAACTATATTAAGCTTGCTAATACGACACTGTTTAAACAGTCCATGCTGAATCTGGGAAAGATTTGGCTGATTGGGGGACTGATTGTCATGTCGCTGGCTTTGCTGTTTGCGGTTATCCTGACCAGCGGTATTCGGTTTAAAAGCTTTTTCAGGGCAATGATTTATCTTCCCAATGTTGTCAGCGCAGTTGCACTGGCAACCATGTGGCTTCAGTATGTATACAGCCCGAAGTTCGGCCTGTTAAAGACCGTATTTTCTGCTCTGGGATTAGACAGTCTGGCGAAGATACAGTGGCTGGACAGTGATCATAAGTTTATGGCTCTTCTTATGGCATATTGTTTCGGTATGGTAGGTTATCATATGCTGATTTTTGCCAGTGGAATTGAACGAATCAGTACAGACTATTATGAGGCGGCAACGTTGGACGGAGCCAATAAGATTGGTCAGTTCCGTTATATTACCCTTCCTTTATTAAAAGGTGTATTTAAGACCAACATTACCATGTGGAGCGTTACATCAGTAGGATTCTTTGTATGGTCCCAGCTGTTTTCTACTGTTACAGCAGATAACCAGACCATTACTCCTATGGTATACCTGTACATGCAGATTTTTGGAGCAGGCAACAGTATTACGGAACGGAACTCCGGACTGGGAGCTGCGGTAGGTGTGATTCTGAGCGTGTGCGTAGTAATTATCTTTACGATTTGCAATAAACTGTTAAAAGACGATGATTTGGAATTCTAAGGGAGGAGGATAGCTATGGCAAAGAAAAAAGAAAAGGTTTACCATGATCGGGTAAACTGGAATAAAGAACTGAAACTGGCTCCTGGCTACATTATCCTGACCTTGTGGATTTTGTTTACTGTAGTCCTGCTGGGCTGGGTGGTAGCAGCCAGTTTTTCTACTACAAAAGAAATTTTTGCAAATAACCTGCTGGGAAGCGGTCTTCATTTTGAAAATTATGCAAAAGCGTGGACCAACTCCAATG
>URUX01000040.1 GCA_900551135.1 uncultured Clostridium sp. | reverse complement strand
CCTGCGGAGAAAGCTGCAGCAGCCGTACCGCAGAGCGTACCAGCTTTTTAGAAAATTTAGCTCCGGAGAGCAAAGTAAAGAAGGTAATCGGTATTGTCAGCGGAAAGGGAGGAGTTGGAAAATCTTTAGTAACCTCTCTTATGGCAGTACGCATGAATAAAAAAGGATACCGTGCAGCCGTACTGGATGCAGATATTACCGGACCTTCTATCCCAAAGGCTTTTGGTATTGCAAATGACGGAGTAGCAACCAGTCCTGACGGCCGTCTGATGATTCCGGCAAAATCCCTGGAAGGCGTAGAAGTAATGTCTGCAAACCTTCTGCTGGATAAGGATACGGATCCGATTATCTGGAGAGGTCCGGTAATCGCAGGCGCTGTAAAACAGTTCTGGTCTGAAACGTTATGGCAGGATATTGACTATATGTTTGTAGACATGCCTCCTGGAACCGGTGATGTTCCGCTGACGGTATTCCAGTCTCTCCCCGTGGCTGGGATTATCATTGTTACTTCTCCGCAGGAGTTAGTATCTATGATTGTGACCAAAGCAGTAAACATGGCAAAGAAAATGAATATCCCGATTTTAGGCGTAGTGGAGAATATGAGTTATCTGGTTTGCCCGGACTGCGGCAAAAAGATAAATGTATTTGGCGAAAGCCATTTAGAGGAAGTTGCTGAGCAGGAAGGAGTTTCGATTCTGGCTCGTATTCCGATTGATCCTATGGTAGCGGAAATGGTAGATGGAGGCCGTATTGAGTATGTCGATGCCCCATGGCTGGATGATGCAGTAAAAGCAGTCGAGAACATTTAACGAAAAGCTGCCTTTAAACAGTACCGCTGTCTGATTTTAAATAACACATAGGCCTGTCCTCATCTTCTGATTGGAAGAGAGACAGGTCTTTTTAGATTTGGAATGAAAATTTAATAATTACAGCCATTGCAAGAACTATAATATGGATTTATAATAAAAATAAGAAGAACTTATATAACAAGGGGTGTTACAATGAATATCAGCATGAATCCCAATAGCGAATTGGAACAGTCTATTGTCAGCGTACCGGATATCGTACAGGTGCCGGATATTATGATCAGTCAGGCGCGCCAGTTTCAGCAGGTAATGATGATGTATACCTGTGCCATCCGCGAGGTAAAAACCAAGTTAGAGGTTTTGAATGATGAGTTATCGGTGCGGAATCAGCGCAATCCTATTGAGATGATAAAGTCTCGGGTTAAAAAGCCTATGAGCATTGTAGAAAAGCTGCAGAGAAAAGGGCTTCCGATTTCTCTGGAAGCCATGGTGGACAACCTGGATGATGTTGCAGGCATACGGGTTATCTGTTCTTTTGTGGACGATATTTATGATGTTGCAGATATGCTGGTCCGTCAGGATGATATTAAAGTGGTTGCCGTAAAAGATTATATTAAACATCCGAAGTCGAATGGTTATCGCAGCTACCATATGATTGTGGAGATTCCGGTTTTCTTTTCCGACAGAAAGAAGCCCATGCGGGTAGAAGTTCAGATCCGCACCATTGCCATGGATTTCTGGGCCAGTCTGGATCACCAGCTGAAGTATAAAAAAGAAGTCATCAATGAGGCAGAAATCAGCGAAGAACTGCGTAAATGCGCAGAGGTGATTGCGCAGACGGATCAAAAAATGTATGAAATACGGCAGCAGATAGAAGCACAGGGGCTGAAAGTGCGAAAATAGAAGAACATTAATATAAGTAGTAGGACAGGGTTTCCGTAATGCGGAACCCTGTTTTTTTATACAGGGAAATGGCTGGAAGGTTGCTGCCGGAAACCTGGAGCAGGAAACGGCTGACGCCCTGTTTTTTTAACCGGGGAAGCAGCGTCTTCAGGAAACGGGTGCCATAGCCTTTGTTTCTAAGAGATTCCGGTACTGAAACGTGGTGAATACAGCAGGAAGTACGGTCATTCTGACAGGTTACCGTAAGGGCGCAGGAAGCGACCGGAAAACCGTCTGAAAAGGCCTGGATCAGCTGGCTGTCCCCTTCTTCGTCCAGGTCACAGGGCTCTTTGGACAGAGACAGAAGATGGCTGGCAGGTTCGGCTGAAAGGGTGTTCCATACAGGGCTGTCAGCCTCCAGTATCATTAAGTGTTCCTGATACCATAATTCAGCTCCAATGGATTCCAGAACTTTCAGAGCAGGAAGGTACTCCTTTGAATCTGGTACAGGAAACGAAAACTGATCCTCCGGATAGGCGGTTTCCGCTGCATCCAGAAGGGCAGAGAAAATGCCATTCTGTCGTTTGTCTGGTCTGGTAAAGGCAGAGCATTCCCATACATGTTCGTCTGTTTTATAAAGTGCCAGAAGCCCCCAGAGTTCTGCAGAGCCATTTCCAGAGGGAGAAGGACCTTCCATGAAAAAATATACGTCTCCGTCAACAGGAACGGACAGAGGGGCTGGAAAGGCTTCCAGACACAGGGAGACAAGGGATTCTGTCTGTAACTTGCGGGCAGGAGACAAGACGGTTTCAGTTATAATGGACATCTAAAAAACCTCCTTCAATAAACTGGTTTTATTTTAAACGATTTATCGGATGAATACAAGCTGCCGGCAAATAGATAATTTTATCTTGCAACTGCAGATGGTCAGTGGTAAAATGCAGAAGATTCCGTTTTTGTAGGAAAAAAGGAGATGAAAAAAATGAAATTTGTGAAAGAGGCGGTAATCATTTTTGGTGTTACCATGGCAGGAGAACTTTTATATACACTGCTTCCTTTTCCGGTTCCGGCGGGGGTTTATGGCCTGTTTTTGCTGCTGATTCTGCTGTTGAGTGGCCTGGTTAAAGTGGAACAGGTAGAAACGACAGCCATGTTTCTGCTGGACATTATGGCCATGATGTTTATTCCTGCTACAGTGGGAATTATAGAATCAAAAGACGCATTGCTGGAGGTTGCGGTTCCGTACACAGTAATTATTATGGTGACTACAGTATTTGTAATGGCAGTAACCGGAAAAACCGCTGAGGTTTTAATCAGGAAAAAAGCGGCTGCAAAAAAGAACAGGAAGGAGAAAAGGCATGAATGAGATTTTGGGGCATTCTCTTTATTTTGGAATGACAGTCAGCGTAGGAAGCTATCTGGCAGCCGTATGGCTGAGAAAAAAGACAGGGTGGTCAATTTTAAATCCGCTGCTGGTATCGTCTGTGATGGTTCTGGCCATTTTGGTTGTATTCCGTATTGATTATCAGGTTTATGACAATGGAGCAAAGTATTTAAGCTATCTGCTGACTCCGGCTACAGTCTGTCTGGCAGTTCCTTTATATAAACAGCTGGAATTGTTAAAAACGTATTTTCCGGCAGTAATCGGCGCTATTGGTGCTGGTGTTGCCGCCAGCGCAGTCAGTGTGTTTGTTCTGGTAACAGTCTTTGGACTGGGGCATGAACATTATGTGACCCTGCTTCCAAAATCCATTACAACAGCCATTGGTATGGGGGTCAGTGAAGAGGCCGGAGGAATTGTAACGCTGACTGTAATTGCCATTATTATTACGGGAGTGGTGGGCAGCGTAATGGCAGAAACCATATTCCGGGCTATGAAGATTACCCATCCGGTGGCAAAAGGGCTGGCTTTAGGTACCAGCGCCCATGCGGTAGGGACATCGAAGGCATTGGAACTGGGAGAGGCAGAAGGGGCTATGAGCAGTCTGTCCATTGCAGTGGCAGGACTCATGACGGTGATTTTAGTTCCGCTGATTTCCGGACTGATTTAATTGAGGAAGGCAGATATGAAAGAAGGAAAAAAAGAAAACTGGCTGGAGCAGGGGAAAACATGGATTCGGGAAAACCCCCATTGTTATTTTATGATATACTGGCTGTTTTATCTGGCTGCATTTTTTGGACTGGAGTCGCGGAAGGGAGACTATTATCTGATTCAGTGTCCGCTGGATGGCAGCATTCCATTTATAGAAGAATTTGTCCTGTTTTACCTGTCCTGGTTTGTTCTGTTAGCGGGAGCCCAGTTTTGGAGTCTGTTTGCGTCGAAAAAAGATTTTCTGCGCCTGGTTTTTGTAATGTTTCTCGGAAACACGATTTGTCTGGGAATTTACTGGATTGCCCCCAATGGGATTGATCTGCGTCCGGACACCGTTCCCGACAATGTGTGGGGCTGGATGGTGGGGCTTCTTTACCAGGCAGATACTTCGACGAACGTATGCCCGTCTATCCATGTCTCCAGTTCTGTGGCAATCGCTTTGGTGGGATGGAGTTCAGAACTTTTAAAAGGAAAGCTGGGATATAAGATCCTGCTGGCGCTGTGGGCAGCGCTGATTTGTGCCTCCACTCTGTTTATTAAACAGCATTCCATCATAGATGTGTTTTGGGGAACAGTGGTAAGCCTGGTCTTGTTTGGTCTGCTTTGTCTGATAGAAAACAGAAGAAGGGGATCTTGACTTTCTGGTTAAAATCAGTATAATGAAAATGAATTGAATGATTGCTCATTTGATTGTATGATAGGAGAAAGGAGAGACTGGAAAATGAATGATATGCCAAAAGAAGAAGAATTGTATGAACTGGCGGATTTGTTTAAAATATTCAGTGATTTCACCAGAATTAAAATTTTATATGTGCTGTCAGATACCGAAATGTGCGTATGTGAGATTGCACAAAAACTGGATATGACTCAGTCGGCTATTTCTCATCAGTTAAAGATTTTGAAACAGTCCAAGCTGGTGAAAAACCGGAGAGAGGGAAAAGCTATCTTTTACTCGCTGGCAGACGGTCATGTAAAAACTATTCTGCATCAGGGACTGGATCATGTGCAGGAATAACCGGCACGTTTGGGAATAAAATGAAGGAGGATCGGAACATGAGAAAAAAATTCAAAATGGAAGATTTG
The DNA here is from genome assembly GCA_900551135.1 of uncultured Clostridium sp. Taxonomy (GTDB): domain Bacteria; phylum Bacillota; class Clostridia; order Lachnospirales; family Lachnospiraceae; genus UMGS1370. Next base: position 11,744 of record URUX01000040.1, on the reverse strand, counting down.
GACTGCGCGAACTGTGCAGCAAAAATGGAAGACGGAATTAAAAAAATTGATGGCGTTACAAGCGCCAGCGTAAGCTTTATGACCCAGAAGCTGGTGATTGAAGCAGATGAAGAACGGTTTGATGAAATTATGAAAAAGGTAGTAGAGGTTTGCGGGAAAGTAGATTCTGACTGCAAAATTTTGCTGTAGAAATAAAAAAATTTCGGAAACAGAAAGGATATGCCGGCAAGAGATTATTCTCTTCCGGCATGTTTTTTTATTGCTTCAAAACTTTCTGCACTGATGACATGTTCCATGCGGCAGGCATCTTCCTGAGCGATCTGTTCATCAACCCCCAGGCTGATGAGCCATTGGGAAATCAGGGTATGCCTTTCGTAGATTTTTTCTGCAATAGCAAGACCCGACGGTGTAAGGGTAATAAATCCATTGCCATCCATGTTGATATATCCGTTTTCCCGAAGATTTTTCATAGCAACACTGACACTGGGCTTGGAAAAATTCAGTTCATTGACGATATCAATGGAACGCACATTTGGCTTTTGCTGGCTGAGCGTTAAAATGGTTTCTAAATAATTTTCTGCTGATTCTTGTATTTTCAATCTTACCTTCTCCTTAATAAATATGGGATAACAGGAATGGGCAGAGCAGTCCTGCAAGTTAATGTCAGTATACTATAAACCGCAAACTTTTTCAAATAGAACTATTGACAGATGAGTTAGTCTGTGCTAATCTTATAAAAGTTAGAAACAACTAACTTGCGAAAGGAGTGTGAGAATGATGCCTTTGACATTTGCAAAACAGGGAGAACAGAATTCTATTATAAAAGTGGGGGGAAAAGAAGAAACCCGTCGTTTTCTGGAAAACCTGGGGTTTGTAGCAGGAGCCAGTGTCACGGTTGTTTCTTCGATTTGCGGTAATGTGATTGTTAATATTAAAGATTCCAGAGTTGCCATCAGCAGGGAAATGGCCAGCAAAATAATGGTTTAAATAAAAGAATAATTTGAAAGGGGCAGATAAACATGAGTACATTAAAAGATGTGGGATGCGGCAAAACCGTTTCTGTGGTAAAGCTTCATGGGGAAGGAGCGGTAAAGCGGCGGATTATGGATATGGGAATTACCAAAGGGACAGAGGTGTTTGTCCGAAAAGTAGCGCCTTTGGGAGATCCGATGGAAGTGACAGTTCGCGGGTATGAACTTTCATTAAGAAAGGCAGATGCCCAGATGATAGAAGTTTGTTAAGATATTTTTTTATATAACGGTTAGAAAAAACTAACTAGAACAGGAATGGAAGGAAACAGGAGGATTCAAATGTCTGCTAGAATTGCACTTGCCGGTAATCCCAATAGTGGAAAAACTACGCTGTTTAATGCGCTGACCGGCTCGAATCAGTTTGTCGGCAACTGGCCCGGCGTTACAGTTGAAAAAAAAGAAGGAAAGATGAAATGGAATAAAGATGCGGTGATTGTCGATCTTCCAGGTATTTATTCCCTTTCTCCGTATACATTAGAAGAGGTGGCTGCCAGAAATTATCTGACGGGAGAAAGGCCTGACGCCATTTTAAATATTGTAGACGGCACGAATCTGGAGAGAAACTTATATTTATCTACCCAGTTAATGGAATTGGGGATTCCGGTTGTTATGGCTGTCAATATGATGGATGTAGTAAAAAAATCCGGTGATCAGATACATGTTCAGGAACTGGCTAAAAAGCTGGGGTGTCCTGTGGTGGAAATTTCTGCCCTGAGAGGAACTGGAATAAAAGAAGCAGCAGAACTTGCGGTACAGGCGGCAAAGTCCCAGGCAGAAACTGCTCCGGTACATAGATTCAGTAAGGATACAGAAGGGTATTTAGCGGAAATTGAATCCAGAATTGGAAATCAAATTCCAGAGAACCAGAAGCGTTTTTATGCTGTTAAGCTGTTTGAACGGGATGATAAAATCGGAGAGCAGATGGAGAGGGTTCCCGATGTAAGCGATGTGATTGAACAGGCAGAAAAGGCTATGGATGACGATACAGAAAGTATCATTACCAATGAACGGTATACATATATTACATCAATTATCGGTTCCTGCTGCCGGAAAGCCGGAAAAGGCGTGCTGACGACTTCTGATAAAATTGACCGGATCGTAACCAATCGTTTTCTTGCACTTCCGATTTTTGCAGCAGTTATGTGGCTGGTGTATTATGTCTCGGTTACCACAGTGGGAACCTGGGCGACAGACTGGGCTAATGACGGAGTATTTGGAGAAGGATGGACCTTTTTCGGAATGGAAGTTCCGGGTATCCCGGTATTAGCAGAAGGCTTTCTTACGTCCATTGGCTGTGAAGACTGGCTTCAGAGTCTGATTTTAGACGGTATCATTGCAGGTGTAGGCGCAGTATTGGGATTTGTTCCACAGATGCTGGTATTGTTTTTCTTCCTGGCATTTCTGGAATCCTGTGGCTATATGGCAAGAATTGCGTTTATTATGGACCGGATTTTCCGCAAATTCGGTTTATCCGGCAAATCCTTTATTCCGATGCTGATTGGAACCGGCTGCGGAGTTCCGGGAGTCATGGCATCCCGTACCATTGAGAATGACAGAGATCGGAAAATGACGATTATGACCACCACATTTATTCCATGCGGTGCAAAGCTTCCCATCATTGCCCTGATCGCAGGCGCTCTGTTCCAGGGGGCTTCCTGGGTGGCTCCCAGTGCATACTTTGTAGGGATTGCAGCGATTATCTGCTCTGGTATTATTTTAAAGAAAACCAGGATGTTTGCAGGAGATCCGGCTCCGTTTGTCATGGAACTTCCGGCATACCATATGCCTGCTTTGATGAATGTATTAAGAAGTATGTGGGAGAGAGGATGGTCCTTTATAAAAAAGGCCGGTACTGTGATCCTGTTATCTACGATTTTTATCTGGTTTACCTCTAACTTTGGATTTACAGAGAATGGATTTGGCATGGTAGAGGACTTAAGCGACGGCATTCTGGCTTCTATTGGCAGAAGCGTGGCATGGATATTTGCTCCTTTGGGCTGGGGCGACTGGAAAGCTGCTGTAGCGGCCATTACTGGTCTGGTAGCCAAGGAAAATGTGGTCGGTACCTTTGGAATCCTGTTCGGGTTTGCAGAGGTTTCAGAAGAAGGAGCAGAAATCTGGGGCACCCTGGCAGGAAGCTATACTCCTGCTGCCGCGTATTCGTTCCTGGTGTTTAACCTTCTGTGCGCTCCCTGCTTTGCGGCGATCGGAGCCATTAAGAGGGAAATGAACAGTGCAAAATGGACCTGGTTTGCGATTGGTTATCAGACTGTTTTAGCATATGCGGTGTCGCTGTGTATGTATCAGGTGGCAACTTATGTGACCACTGGGGCGGCTGGAATTGGCCTTGCAGCAGCGGTGGTAATAATGATTGGATTTTTATATCTGCTGCTCCGTCCTTATAAGGAAAGCAAAATGCGAAAGCTTGGCGCTTCTGTAAGAAAAGTTTCCAGACAGGCGAAGGCTTGATATTTGTGGAAAGCTGTGTTAGCATCAGGGTACAGGAATGGGCCTGTACTCTGAGATGTTAGAAAGAAATGAGGAGGAATTATGAATTTTGCAACGTTTGCGGTACTTTTGGTTATATTGATTCTGGTATTTTTTGCGGCCAGGAGCATTTATAAAAATAAAAAATCAGGAAAATGCTGCTCTGGATGCAGCGGATGTTCCGGCAGCTGCAGCGGAAGCTGTTCCACTGGAAAAATGGTTTGAGAAAGCTTGGAAGAACTGCAGATATAACAGAAAACTGGTTGATTTACTGCCTGAAATTCAGTATAATAAAGCTGTAATGAAAATAATTCTGATAGATTTCGGTTCGGAATCCATTTAGCCTGAAGACAGAAAAGAGGGTGCCTATGGAAAGCAGCATTATTACAATCAGCAGAGAGTATGGAAGCGGCGGAAGAGAGATTGCTCAAAAAGTGTCAGAGCGGCTTCAAATCCCGTTTTATGATCGGGATTTGATTGACAAGGCAGCTAAGGAAAGCGGTTTTACGCCGGAGTTTGTAGCAGAGAGAGAGCAGAGGCTGGGAAGTAATTTTCTCTATAATTTTACGTTAGGAGGAATCTACGGTCTGGCATATCCGAGAAAGCCGGAAATGAAGGAACTGCCAGTGGCAGAGCAGATTTTTCTGGCCCAGAAAAAAGTGATTGAAGATTTAGCAGAACAGGGTTCCTGTATTTTTGTGGGGCGCTGTGCAGATTATATTTTGCGGGATAAGGCAAAACTGCTGAAAGTGTTTATCTATGCAGAGCGAAAGGTAAGAGAGTGCCGGGCTGTAGAGCAATATGGGCGAGTGGAAGACCAGGCAGAAGAGTTAGTCCGCCATATTGACAAGCAGCGCCGCCTTCACTATGAGGCCTATACGGTTCAGGACTGGGGAGCCAGAAGCAATTATCACCTGATGCTGGACAGCGGCGCGTTTGGTATAGACGGCTGTGTAGATATTATCTGTCAGGCAGCCCTTTCCCTTGATAAGAAGCCCTCTCTTTAAAGCGCCGGGTCAGGGTATTTAAAACCAGTTTTTTATTGCTGCTCCATAAAGGGGCAATCAGAAGGGACTTAGGACCGTCGCCAGTCAGCCTGTGAATGACGATTTCGGGCGGCAGAAGTTCAACGCAGTCGATGACAAAGTCAATATATTCTTCCATTGAGAAGACTGGAAAGGGATGTTCCTGGTACATAGCGGCCAGGGATGTCCCTTTTAATATGTGGAGAAGCTGCAGTTTGACACCATCCAGGCGGGGAGACAGATTCCCAAGATAAGAAATGGTGGACAGCATCATTTCCCTGGTTTCGCCGGTAAGTCCCAGGATGACATGAACGATTACGGTAAGTCCCCGTTTTTTGAGATTCAGATAGGCTGTTTCAAAACAGCTTAATGGATACCCTCTCCGAATCAGTCCGGCAGTCTGGGGATGAATGGTTTGAAGGCCCAGTTCGATCCATACCGGCTTTATCTGATTTAAGCGGGACAGAAGTTCCAAAACGTCTTCTGGAAGGCAGTCTGGGCGGGTGGCGATGGACAGGGCGGCCACATCCGGATGAAGGATGGCTTCCATAAACAGCGGTTCCAGATAAGAAACAGGAGCATACGTGTTGGTATAAGACTGAAAATAAGCGATATACCTTCCAGAAAATTTTCCTTCCAGCCGTTTTTTTGCAGCTTCGATTTGTTCAGAGACAGATGTCATTTGTTTTTGGGCAAACTCACCTGATCCGCCTTCACTGCAGAAAATGCAGCCGCCATAGCTGATTGTTCCGTCGCGGTTGGGGCAGGTCATACCACCGTCCAGAGCCAGTTTGTACAGTTTTTCTCCAAACTGTTCCCGGACATAGGAATCGAGGGAGTGATAAGGTTTTCCGTTCCAGTTCATAAAATCCTCCAGATGAGATGGGTCATTTGTGCTAAAAAACAGTATACAATGAAATCGTAAAAAATTATATACTATTTAATAAAAAATTGGATTGTCCCTGTGTCAGTGGCTATGGTATAATAGGGGCACTTGACGGCGTTTTACGAGTCTGGTGAGAATATATGTCCAAACATAGTAAAATAAAAAGGGGAGGAAGACATGAACGCAAAGGAAACGATTGAGGTATTAGGACAGGAAAAAGCGGAGAAGCTGATGGCACAGCTGTATGGCTGCTCCAAAACGGCAGAAAACAGAGAGAGATATGAAGCTTTAGTTAAGGGATATGTAAAAACTTTTGGAGACGGCGATATGAAGCTGTTTTCTTCCCCGGGACGTACAGAGATCAGCGGCAATCATACCGACCACAACCATGGCAAGGTGCTGGCAGGCAGCATTAACCTGGACTGTGCAGGCGTTGCTGCAAAAAATAATTCCAATCAGATCCGGATTGTCAGCGAAACCTATAACCAGGACTTTACCATTGATTTAAATCAGCTGGAGGTAAGCCCAAAGGCGGCTGGAACCATTGATCTGGTAAAGGGCATGTTAAAGGGCTTTACTGAATTTGGCTATCAGATAGGCGGCTTTAACGCTTATATTACCAGCAATGTAATCAGTGCGGCAGGCGTCAGTTCTTCTGCTTCTTTTGAGATGCTGGTTTGTTCCATGCTGAATACGTTTTTCAATGAAGGTAAGATGGATACAGTTGCTTATGCCCATATCGGAAAATATGCAGAAAATAATTACTGGAACAAGGCTTCCGGATTGCTGGATCAGATGGCATGTGCCGTAGGCGGTTTAATTACCATTGATTTTGTAAATCCGGCTGAACCGGCAGTAGAAAAAATAGACTTTGATTTTGCATCTCAGGATCACAGCCTGATTATTGTGCAGACTGGTAAGGGACATGCAGATTTAAGTGCAGATTACTCTTCTGTGCCAAACGAGATGAAGAAGGTTGCACAGTATTTTGGAAAAGAGGTTCTGGCAGAGATTACAGAGGATATGGTAATCGACAATTTCCAGGCAGTAAGAGAGTATGCGGGAGATCGTTCTGTACTTCGCGCCCTTCATTTCTTTGAGGAAAACAAGAGAGTAGAAACCATGGTGGCTGCATTAAAAGCAGGTGATTTTGACAGCTTTTTAGCCAATATTACAGCTTCCGGCAATTCTTCCTGGAAGTGGCTGCAGAACTGTTATACCACTGCAGCTGTTCAGGAACAGGGAATTACCACAACCCTGGCTTTGACAGAACTGTTTATTGCAGAAAAGAAGCGGGGAGCATGCAGAGTTCACGGCGGCGGATTTGCAGGCGTTATTATGGCAATGCTTCCAAATGATTTAGTAGATGAGTATATTGCTTATATTGAAAAAGCGGTAGGAGAAGGCAGCGCTTACCGGATGAGCATCCGTCCCTATGGAGCGATTTGCGTTAGCGATATGATTTAATAAAAGGAACTGCAAGAATATTTGTATCAAGGCGGCTTGGATAACGAATCCGGGCTGCCTTTTTCGTATGATTTTTGCAAACTAAGATGGCGATATAAAGACTGCACGCGGATACTGTTTACAGCATATGGAAAAACTCCTGCTGTTTTACAAATAAAATCCGGATAACAAAAAGGGCCGCCGCATACAGCGGCAGCCCCTTATAAATCCTGAATTTACTCCGGAATGCTTGCGTGATATTCCTGAAGGGATTTTAATTCTTCATGTTCTCCCTTTAAGACAGCAGCAATACCTTTAGCAGCAGCTTTTGCTGCATACATAGTAGTAATGTAAGGGATCTTTTTATTAATAGCAGTCTTGCGCAGGTAGGAATCGTCGTATTTGCTCTGTTTTCCGGCAGGAGAGTTGATAATTAAATCAATTTCGCCGTTGACCATAGCATCGTAAATGTTTGGACGGCCTTCCTGAATCTTCTTCAAGATACGGCAGGAAACGCCATGCTCTTCCAGATAACGTCCGGTTCCTTCTGTAGCGACAATCTTAAAGCCAAGTTCAAATAACTGCTGAGCAGCTTCCAGAGCCAGTTCTTTATCTGCACGGTTAACGCTGACTAAAGCAGTACCGGATAATGGAAGTTTTGTACCAGTAGCCTCTTCTGCTTTGTAATAAGCCAGCGGGAAGGTACGGCTCATGCCTAATACTTCACCGGTGGAACGCATTTCCGGTCCCAGTAACGGGTCTACTTCCGGGAACATGTTAAATGGAAGAACTGCTTCCTTAACACCGTAATAAGGATGTTCTTTTTCCTTAAACTGGGTTACATCCGGACGTACGCCAGTCAGTTCATATGCCATCAGCTGGGTAGCAATGTTGGCCATGTTGATGTTGCAGACCTTGGATACCAGCGGAACGGTACGGGATGCTCTTGGATTTGCTTCCAGAACATAAACCTCATCTTTATAAATGGCATACTGCATATTCATCAGACCTACAACGCCCATTTCACAGGCAATGTCAGTGGTGTACTTGCGGATAATTTCTTTATTCTTTTCAGAAATCTTAACAGAAGGAATTACACATGCAGAGTCGCCGGAGTGAATACCAGCCTGTTCAATATGCTGCATAACAGTTGGAACAAATGCATGAGTACCGTCGGAAATTGCATCGGTCTCGCATTCCATAGCATCCTGCAGGAACATATCCATCAGGATTGGACGCTCAGGAGTAACGTCAATTGCAGCAGCCATGTAATCCTTCAGCATATCGTCATCATAGACAACTTCCATGCCGCGTCCGCCCAGTACGTAGGAAGGACGAACCATCATCGGATAGCCGATGCGGTGAGCGATTTCCAGAGCATCTTCTATGGTAACAGCCATTCCGGATTTTGGCATTGGAATGTTTAACTTATGCATCATGGCATTAAACAGGTCACGGTCTTCCGCCATGTCGATTACCTTTGGAGAGGTTCCCAGAATATGGGCTCCGCGGCGCTCTAATTCAGCGGCAATGTTTAATGGAGTCTGTCCGCCAAACTGTACGATAACACCTTCCGGTTTTTCTTTGTTGTAAATACTCATAACATCCTCAACAGTCAGAGGCTCAAAATACAGCTTGTCGGAGGTGTCATAGTCAGTGGAAACTGTCTCAGGGTTGCAGTTTACCATAATGGTCTCAAAGCCCAGTTCACGCAGGGTTAAAGCAGCGTGTACGCAGCAGTAGTCAAACTCAATACCCTGGCCGATACGGTTAGGACCGCCGCCTAAAACCATGACTTTTCTGCGGCTGGAAACAGGAGCCTTGTCCTCTCCGTTGTAGGTGGAGTAGTAATAAGCAGCCGGATCTTTTACGCCGCTTACCGGTACGGCATCCCAGCATTCCTTCATGCCAAGGGATTCTCTGCGTTTAAACAGATCCCATTCGTCAATCTCCAGAAGCTTTGCCAGATATTTGTCAGAGAAGCCGTCCTTCTTAGCCTGAATTAACAGAGCATCCGGAAGTTCTTTGCCCTTATAGGAGATGATTTCTTCCTCTAAGTCTACTAATTCTTTCATCTGCTCCAGGAACCACATCTTAATATGGGTCATTTCATGAAGCTTTTCTAATGGAGCGCCTTTACGGATTGCTTCATACATAATAAACTGACGTTCACTGGAAGGTTCAGCCAGTTTTAAGTACAGCTGCTCTAAGGTCAGTTCGTGGAAGTCTTTTGCAAAGCCCAGGCCGTACCGTCCGGTTTCCAGGGAACGGATGGCTTTCTGGAGCGCTTCTTTATAGTTTTTACCAATGGACATAACTTCGCCGACAGCCTTCATCTGGGTGCCCAGCTTGTCCTGAGCGCCTTTAAACTTTTCAAAGGCCCAGCGTGCAAACTTGATTACAACATAGTCGCCGGATGGTTTGTATTTATCCAGAGTACCTTCTTTCCAGTAAGGAATCTCGTCTAAGGTCAGGCCGCAGGCTAACAGAGCGGATACATAGGCAATCGGGAAACCGGTAGCCTTGGAAGCCAGGGCAGAAGAACGGGATGTTCTTGGATTGATCTCGATAATAATAATACGGTCAGTCTTTGGATCATGGGCGAACTGTACATTGGTTCCGCCAATAACGCCAATCGATTCTACAATGGCATGAGCCTGTTTCTCCAGACGATCCTGAAGTTCCTGGGAAATGGTCAGCATTGGAGCGCTGCAGAAGGAGTCGCCGGTATGCACGCCCATAGGATCGATATTTTCGATAAAACAGATAGAAATCTTTTTGCCCGTAGCATCGCGGACAACTTCAACCTCTAATTCTTCCCAGCCAATTACGGACTCTTCCACCAGAATCTGGTGAACCATAGAAGCAGCAAGGCCGCGGGCTGCAACTTTCTTTAATTCGTCTTCGTTGTAAACAATACCGCCGCCGGTACCACCCATGGTATAGGCAGGACGGATAACAACCGGGTAGCTTAATTCCGCAGCAATTTTTAATGCTTCCTCAACACTGTAAGCTGGAGAACTTTTTGCCATTTCAACTCCCAGCTTATTCATGGCTTCTTTAAAAGCAATACGGTCTTCACCGCGGTTAATGGCGTCTACCTGAACGCCGATAACCTGCACGTTGTACTTGTCCAGTACGCCAGCATTATAAAGCTCCTCACAAAGGTTTAAACCGGACTGGCCGCCTAAGTTGGGGAGCAGGGCATCGGGCCGCTCTTTTACGATAATTTCAGTAAGACGGTCCACGTTTAATGGTTCGATATAAGTAGCGTCAGCAGTAGCAGGGTCAGTCATAATAGTCGCCGGATTGGAATTGACGAGGACAATTTTGTATCCCAGATTTCTGAGCGCCTTGCAGGCCTGGGTGCCGGAATAGTCGAACTCGCAAGCCTGACCGATAATGATAGGGCCGGAGCCGATAATCAAAATTTTGTTGATGTCATTGCGTTTTGGCATAATGGACCTCCATAGTAATCATGTTTTCGTGGTTAAAAAAACTCTAATCTTATTGATTATATCACAAATTTCTTTCTTGAATAGAGGAAAATGTAAAAAAATATGATTTCTGTAAAATCTGCCGCTTTCCAGCGTTGACAAACCCCTTACTGCCTGTTATTTTTTATGCTAAGAGACCTTTAAAATCATATTCTGACAAACGAGTTTGGAGGAAGCAGAGAATGAGATACAATAAAGAAGATATTTTTCGAATGGTAGAAGAGGAGGATGTGGAGTTTATCCGACTCCAGTTTACAGATATTTTCGGTGTTTTGAAAAATATGGCGGTGACGGTAAGCCAGCTGGAAAAGGTGCTGGATAACCAATGCATGTTTGATGGCTCCTCAATAGAAGGATTTCTGCATATTGAAGAATCGGATATGTACCTTCATCCGGATTTGGATACCTTTGAGATTTTTCCATGGCGCCCCCAGCAGGGAAAGGTGGCCAGGCTGATTTGTGATGTATATCTGCCGGACGGCCGTCCATTTGCCGGAGATCCCAGATATGTGTTAAAAACCGTATTAGAAGAGGCAAAAGACATGGGATATTCGTTTTTTGTAGGCCCGGAATGCGAATTTTTTCTGTTCCATACAGATGAAGAAGGCCGTCCGACTGCCCAGACGAAGGAACTTGGCAGTTATTTTGATATTTCTCCTCTGGACATGGGAGAAAATGTCCGGCGCGACATTGTGCTTAATTTAGAGGATATGGGGTTTTGCGTAGAGGCATCTCATCATGAACTGGCTCCGGCCCAGCATGAGATTGATTTGGAATACCGGGAGGCATTAAAGACGGCAGATGATATTATGACATTTCGGATGGCAGTAAAAACCATTGCCAGGCGTCACGGGTTTCATGCCACCTTTATGCCAAAGCCCAGAGAGGGAGTGAGCGGCTCCGGAATGCATATTAATATGTCTCTGGCAGATGTGGAGGGCAATAACGTTTTTGCAGACCGGACAGATCCTATGGGGTTAAGCCAGACAGCCAGACAGTTTATGGCAGGCATTCTGCATCATATGAAAGGCATGACCGTTCTTACCAACCCGCTGGTAAATTCTTACAAAAGACTGATTCCGGGATATGATGCACCGGTTACGGTTTCCTGGTCAGAAAAATCCAACCGCAGTTCCCTGCTCCGGATACCGTCCAGCAGAGGGAAAGGAACCAGAATTGAACTGCGCTGTCCGGATTCCGCTGCCAATCCCTATCTGGTACTGGCCGCCTGTCTGGCCGCCGGACTGGACGGAATGAAACATGAAATGGAAGTTCCGGAAAGTCTGGAAGGAAATGTATTTTACATGGATGAAGAAACAAACTGGGGCGCAAAATACTCTCGTTCCGCAAGCGGATCGTAGCCATCGTCGTC
>URUX01000039.1 GCA_900551135.1 uncultured Clostridium sp. | reverse complement strand
TGCAATCATGATTACAATTTTCTGCGCTCATTTTGATGAATCTCCTTTCAAATGCATATCTGCAAAATTTTGACTCAGCAATATGCTCCTTTGATTATATCCCTGATTTCCCAAAATGTCTATGCTTTTATCCTGGAACGGCTGCTTTGAACCCCATTTCTCAGCCCTTTAAAAACCCCGGCTTTTTCCAAAGCGCCGGCTACCACAAAAAACAGAAGGGAATCTACTGGCCACATAGTAAAGTTTTTCATTGCCCTTACCGGCAAAAGAGCCAGAAATCCCTTGCCTGTAGTCATGGAAATCCACAGGGTATTCATGAATAAGTTGCATACCAGAATAACCGCCAGGCGGGCTGCCAGAATTCTGGGCAGGCTCAGCGGCTTCTTATACCAGAATGCGCCGTAAATAACGCCTGCTGTAATTGCGGTCAGGGTGTATCCGAAGAAAAAACCTCCGTCCGGCTTTATCAGGAACTTCAGGATGTCCATTGCGCCTCCGAATGTCCCTCCTACTACCGGTCCAAACAAAAAGTGAACCAGTTCATTTGGAAGACCGGAGATTCCCAGCTTAAATGCGCCGATTTTCACATTAAACTGTTCCAGAATAATGGCCAGAGCGCCAAACATGGCGCATAACGTGAGGGTTCTCACCTGAAACAGTTCACGGTAAGAATCGGAAAACAAAGTTGCTAATTTCTTCATAAAAAAATTACCTCCTTTGCAGACCTCGGACTACAATAAGGAGATAATTTATCTCTCGTATTGCAGCGGGATGCGGATTGTGTACCGCAAGATACTCTTTTCGTCCGGCTGGCAACTCCCCGTCCATCCGGCACTTAACGCACACAAACCTACTCTGCTTTCATATTAAATTTTTAGAGCCGCCGGCTCTTGTTACGTAGACTATTATACATCCTCTGAAAAATTTTGCAAGATTTTATTTTTCTCTACGGAGCCTCCCAATAAAGAACCCCTTCTTTTTCCCTGCGGACTGCAAAGTCCTGTTCGTATAAATATTCCATACAGGAAAACGTTTTAGTCAGAATCATTTTAAACTTCATCAGCTGATCCAGGCTTTCCGGAAGTCCCTGGCAGCCATAAGCAATGGATGCAATCTGACGGATCGTCATTGGTTCTCTGGCATGATCCACAATCTGTTTCATAATCTGAATCTTCTCCAAATATGCAAAGACAATCCGGTCAATTGCTCCCCTGGGATTATCCACCGGAACTGTGCTGTGTGCAGGAATAAACATACAGTCTCCGTACCGGTCTTTTAAACGTTTTAATGACTGAAAATATCTTCCTAAAAGCCGTTCATCCTTATAGCTTGTGGCCACAATGGGAGAAACACCATTGATCACCTGATCTCCGCTGAACAAAATCTTTTTCGTTTTCTCATAAAGCCCCAGTTGTCCCAGTGTATGTCCGCTTAACGGAACTGCCTCAAAGGAATAATTTCCATAGCGGAATACATCCTCTGGCAAAGCCGGAGCATATGCGTATTTTTCAATCAGAAGATCCTCGTCCTTCCCTTCTTTTGCCAGTTCCCGAAACATCTGCCGCAGTCCCGGAGTCAGTTCATCCGTAATTCCCACAAACCGTAGAACCTGATCCTGTTCCTCTGAACCGCCTCTGCTGTGATGGAGGCAGTCATAACGGTGCCTTTCTTCTACCGGATTTTGAAATATCCTTGCTCCCTTTTCAGCAAACACATACGCCAGACCACAGTGATCATGGTGCTTGTGGGTCAAAAAAATATCCAGAGAAGCCGGAGAAATTTCCAGTTCCCGAAGAGCCTGCTCCAGCACTTCCAGACATTTTAAATCCCGAAATCCGGTATCAATCATCAGGCTTCTGGGATTTCCGGGTATCATGTAAATCTTGATCTCATTCACTCCATGGGCATTGCTGTGGAGATTTACCTGATAAATGCCCGGGAGTAATTCTTTCATTTCATCCATGTCAGCCTACCTCTTCCTGTCTATTCCACTTTCTTTCAGGATTTTCCATCCACCTGTGTACCAAAACAGCAATCAGGATTCCCAAAAGGATTCCTGCCAGCACATCTGTAGGAAAATGGACAAATAAATACAGTCTGGAAAACGCAATGAAAGCCGCCAGTATCACTGCTGCCACTCCCCATTTTCTGTGATACAGCAAAATACTGACTGCTCCTTCAAAACTCGCCAGGCTGTGTCCGGAAGGAAATGAATAATCACCGGGACTTTCAATCAAAAGCGCTGTCATGGGATCCAGCCAGCACGGACGCGGTCTGGCCACAAGATTTTTCATAACCAGATTTCCCACAATAAATCCTGCTGCCAGAGAAATCAATACTGCCGCACCGGTCTTTCTGGTCTTTGGCGCTGCTAACAGCAGGATTCCCAGTCCAATCCAAAACCAGCCGCTGTTTCCTAAAAATGTGACGGTTGTCATGATTTCATCCATCACGGGATTGTGCATTTCCTGCAGCCAATATAAAAAGCGAAATTCCATTTGCTCTTCTCTCCTATCTGCTATCTTCAAAATCCATCAGACATCTGAGTCCTCTTCCATCCGGTTTTCTTTCCAGCGCACCTTTTTCAAAACCGGGACTTCTGTCTCACCTGACAGTTCTGCACAGACCGCCAGATGATAACCATCCGGAAGCCGGTACAGATAACACTCATAATTCTGCCGGATTCCCTGTTCATAGATCTGATAACTGCCATGTTCCAGCCTGACCGAAAAACTGGCCGGCGGCTTGGTAAACCCGGTTCCCACTGCTTTCATATAGCTTTCCTTTAACACCCAGAAATCAAAAAAACGGCAAATCCGGTTATCCGACTGCTCAACCGTCCACCTTTCTTCTTCTGACAAAACTCTCATAACTCCCGGACGAATATCGGGCTTTTCTCTCTCAATATCAATCCCCACTGTCCTGTCGCTGAGCACGCAGGCCGCATAATCCCCTGAATGGGATAAATTATACTGTACCGGATTTCCTTCCGGCAAACTCAACCCTCTCTGTCCCTGTCTGAGCAAGGGCTTACCGTGGTTTCCCGTTTCAAAAACAGCTGGAGGCACAAATTCGCCTGCATAGTTTTTTAAGCCATAATTTAACAGCAGTTCTGCTCCTGCTGTTCGGGCTTTGTCTGACGCATGAGCATACCGTTCTATCTTTTCCTTCCGCTCTCTGGAAATGGGATACTGATCCCAGGGCGGTTTTATATTTCCAACTTCCGCATAATAAATATTCAGCATAATCTCTCCGCCTCTATCCCACTGCATACCAAAGCAGCCTGTTAAAAAGAGCCAGCGCCTTAAGCACTGACTCTTCCTGCGTATCTGTTGTTTTCATTCCTGTCAGATGGATTACATCTCGCCCAGACCAGACTCAATTGCCTTGGTTAAGGTCTCCATAGCTTCCGCTTCGTCCTCGCCGTCGCAGATTAAGTTAATCTCGGTACCGCACTTGATTCCTGCTGCCATAACGTTTAATACACTCTTAGCAATGATTCTCTTCTCTCCGCACTCGATAATTACGTCACATTTAAATTTCATTGCGGTCTGAGATAATACGCCTGCCGGTCTTAAATGAAGGCCAGATGGATTTACTACTGTTAAAGTCTTATTTAACATACCTGTTCTCTCCTCATCTCTTTTTTCTCTCGAAATTCAGCTATCACTTTCTCTGAACATTCTAGTTAAATTTTAGTACATATCACCAAAACTGTCAAGCAGAAGCCTGATTCATTCTATGGGAAATTGCAATCTTATTCAGGCTGTTCATTCTCTGGTTTTCGCATGGAATAAACACATCCGCAATAGTCCTGACGGTATAGGCCATACTCTTTTGACAGTTCGATAGACCGTTTATAGCCGTTTTTTTTCTTAAAATCAGACGGCAGACAGGCTATGCCATATTCTGCTGCCAGCCGTTCTCCAATCTCATTCAGCTTGTCCGCCCTCTTTAGCGGACTGATGGTCAGAGTGGTGGTAAAGTAGTCATATCCCAGTCTGGCGGCCAGTGAAGCCGCTTCCCTCAGGCGCAGTTCATAACAGCGCAGACACCGTTCCCCGCCTTCCGGCTCTTTTTCGTACCCTCTGGCAATCTCATAAAACTGTTCCGGCCTGTAAGGAGCAGCAATCAAATCCACCGGATGTTTAAACTCCATGGATTCTATCAACCGCCGTTCCTCCTCCACCCGCTTATCATACTCTTCTGCCGGAAAAATATTGGGATTGTAATAATAAACGGTAATTTCAAAATATTGGGACAGGTACTCCAGGACATAACTGCTGCATGGCGCACAGCAGCTATGCAAAAACAGGCGGGGCACTTTCGCCACCGCCTGAACTTCTTCCAGAATCCTGTCCAGTTCTTTCTGATAGTTTTTCTGATTCATAAATCAACCGTTCCCCTGTATTATAAGAAATCCCGAATCCGTTTGCTGCGAACCGGATTTCTCAGTTTGCGCAGAGCCTTGGCCTCAATCTGGCGAATACGCTCACGGGTTACGTTAAATTCTTTGCCCACTTCTTCAAGAGTTCTTGGATGGCCGTCTTCCAGACCAAACCGCAGTACAATTACCTGGCGCTCTCTCTCTTTTAAATCTCCGAGAAGGGCATCAATATGCTCTCGAAGCATGACAGACTCCACATTGCCTTCCGGGGTAACCACGTTGGAATCCGCAACGAAATCTCCCAAGTTGGAGTCATCTTCCTCTCCGATAGGCGTCTCCAGAGATGCTGGTTCCCTGGCAATCTGCATGATTTCCATGACTTTGTCCTCAGACATTTCCAATGCATCTGCAAGTTCTGTTACAGACGGCTCATAGCCCAGTTCCAAAGTCAGTTTTCTCTGCATCTTGGACATTTTATTAATCGTTTCCACCATATGCACCGGTACCCGGATCGTTCTGGCCTGGTCTGCCAGAGCTCTGGTAACGGACTGACGAATCCACCAGGTCGCATATGTACTCAGCTTATAACCTTTTGTATAATCGAACTTTTCTACGCCCTTAATTAATCCCAGATTTCCCTCCTGGACCAAATCAAGGAAGCTCATTCCTCTGCCGGTATAACGTTTTGCAATGCTGACTACGAGACGTAGGTTTGCCTCAATCAAGCGCTCTTTTGCGTATTCATCGCCTTCTGCTTTTCTCTTTGCCAGACGCAGTTCTTCCTCAGCGCTTAAGAGAGGAACTGTACCAATCTCTTTCAAATACATCCGGACCGGATCTTCGGTTCCAATGCCTTCCAGCAGATCCACGGCGTCAATGTCAATATCTTCTTCGCCGTCTTTCATAAAACTGTCGTCCAAATCATCAAGCAGAAGGGCATCATCGCTTAACATAGCGTCATCAATTACCGGAACCACGTCCACACCGCGGCCCTCAAGGTACGTATAAATTTGGTCCATCTGCTCTGGATTCAGGCTGTCTCCTGCGAAGAAATCATTAATTTCCCCTGCATCCAGGGTATTGTGCCTGGATTTTGCATACTCCAGAAGTTTTTCCAGTTTTTGTAAAAAGTCTTTTTTCTCCACCTGGTAACGTCCTTTCAGTTAGCTGTAAACTAATTGTTCTAAACAACTTTTTAGTATATAGGAAAAATCACTATTTTTCAACATATATTTTATATTTTATGTAACTTTATGAAGAATTATGACTCTTTTTGACCAGAAATTAAAATTTCCAGTCGTTTTTCCAGATTTTTCATCGAAATATCCGTTCTGCTGCCGCCAAACTCCCCGTCTAAAACCCAGTCAACGGGTGTGTCCGATACAAAACGGATTTCTCTGGTCTTAAACTTAAATACATAGTCATTGGGTTCTTCTTTCAGAAACATATACGAGATAATATTGCTTAAATCTTTTGGCGTTCTGGGCGTGCGGATCAGAAGCACTTCAAACAGTCCGTCATTCAATGCTACCGACTGTGTCACCAGCCCCTTAAAACCGCCTACGCTGATGGTATTGGTAACCATGCCGAATACAAAATCATCCTCCAGCACCAGTTCTTCACATTCAACCCGGCAGTGGTAGCTTTTTAACGAGGCCAGGCTCTTTACTCCCTCCAGCATATAGGCCTGATGTCCCAGTAAATTCTTTTTATCCTGGGGAGTCTGATAGGAAATTTCCGTAAAGACCCCGAATGCCGCAATATAAACAAAACTCCGTTTCTCTCCAAACTGGCCGATATCAATGGCGTAAGGCTCCCCCTCTGCCACCACTCTGGCTGCATCCATCATTTTTTTTGGAAGCATCAGACTGGATGCAAAATCATTGGTAGAGCCTGCCGGAATATATCCCAGAAGAGGCGGATTTTCAAATCCCATCATACCCGAAATAGTTTCGTTTAAGGTACCATCTCCGCCGCTGCACACAATTACGTCTGCATCCTTTCCAAAACACTCTGCGGCATGTCTGGCATCTCCCTGGCACTGGGTAATGTGGGTTTGAACCTGATATCCTGCTTTTGTAAAAATATCCAGAATATCGATTAACTTACTGCGTATCTGCTCCTTTCCGGAACAGGGATTTACGATAAAAAACAACTTTTTCATCTTTTTCTCCCCTTCCCATTGTTGCACATTATCAATTTTTTATACGCCGAAAAAGCATTGGGAAGCGGATAAGTTTCTTCCAGACCTTTTTTGTCTGTAAAAATCAGATTTCCATCTCCCCTGGCATCCGGTCCCAACTCAATCCGGTAGCCAGACATCTCCCATTCTACATGGGAAAAAATATGCCTGGCTTTTGGAAGTGCCCTGACGGAAAGAACGTCTTTTTCCCCGAACTGAAACGCTTCCAGAACATCTTTTTCCTCCAGATGCCCCTCTGCATTGGGAAGTTCATATAAAGAAGCCAGAAGACCGGAAGGGGGACGCTTTTTTAAGGCAATCTGACCGCCTCTCTCAAAAATCACTACTGTGCGTTCCTCCCGCTTTCTCTGTTTCTTAGGAGGCTTATAAGGGATCTCTTTCCAAAGGCCGTCTCTCCTGGTCCTGCATAACGAAGCCAGCGGACATACCGGACATTTTGGTTCTCCGTTTGGCACGCACACCAGAGCGCCCACTTCAATCAGAGCCTGGTTATACTCTCCCGGATGTTCCTGATCCATGGTTTCTTTTAAAAGAGTTTCTGTCTTTCGCTTAAAAACCGGTTTTGTAATATCGCTTCTATCTCCCAGAACCCGGGAAACCACCCGCAGAACGTTGCCATCTACTGCCGGAACCGGTATGGAAAAAGCAATCGAAGCAATGGCTCCGGCTGTATACCTTCCAATCCCTGGAAGTTTAAGGATTTCCTCAAAATCATCCGGCATCTGTCCCCCATAATTTTCCACCAGTTCCCGGGCACATTTCTGCAGATTTCTGGCTCTGCTGTAGTATCCCAGTCCTTCCCACAATTTCAGCAGCTTTTCCTCTGGTACTTCCGCCAGACTCCTGATATCCGGCAGTTCTTCTAAAAGGCGAAAAAAATACGGCTTTACTGCCTCTACCCTGGTCTGCTGAAGCATAATCTCAGAAATCCAGATCCGGTAAGGTTCTCTGTTTTCTCTCCAGGGCAGCATTCTGGCATTTTCCCGATACCAGGAAAGAAGGGGACGCCTTATCTGTTTCAGGCGTTCGGTCTCTGAAAGTTCGCCATCTTCCCTGTCATCTAACACCTGAATGTGGTCATAAAGCCCGTTTAACCAGTTTTCAGACATATCCATAGACTCCTCTTACTGATACTTCTCCGGAAATCACCGCCTTTTCCTGTCCATCCGGAAGCTGAACCAGAAGTTCTCCTTCCATCCCGATTCCGCGGCAGATTCCCGTATACGCTCCGGCAGGGTCCAGAACCGTTACCTGACGTCCCAGATTAATCAGCCTGGAATCATACTCTTCTTTTAACTGTCTGAAATCCAGGGTTTCCAGAAACTTCTGATAGTATTCTTCAAAAGCTGCCATAATTTCGGAAATAATCCGAATCCTGTCTGCCTTTTCTCCCTTTTCCAGATACAGGGATGTGGCTGTATTCCGGATTTCTTCTGGAAATTCTGTGATATTTGCATTAATTCCAATCCCGGCTATTACATATTCCGGCTGATTGTTTCTGCTTCTCATCTCAGTCAGAATTCCGCAGATTTTCTTCTGGCTGATTACCAGATCGTTGGGCCATTTAATATAAGACTCTAAGCCAGCAGCCTTTTGAATTCCCTTTTCTACTGCTAAAGCAGCCACAAGAGTCAGCATGGAGGCTTTATCTGCCGGAATCTCCGGCCGCAGAAGCAGACTCATCCAGATACCGGTTCCTTCCGGCGATACCCATGTGCGCCCTCTTCTTCCTTTTCCCGCAGTCTGGCTTTCCGCTACTACAAGAGTTCCTTCCGGCCAGCCCTCCTGAGCCAGTTTTCCACACTGAATATTGGTAGAATCCGTCTCCTGAAACACTTTTACCGTTCTTCCGGCCCACCGACCTGTAAGCTGCTCTGCTATCCTGTCCTCTGTCAGCATCTGTTCCGCCATTGCTACCTCCACAGACTTACGGCGCTGATTACTGCCAGAACCGTCAGGGCTGTCCCCAGCAGCAACAGCAAAACTCCGCCAATCTTTTTCTTTTTATCTCTGCCGCTCTGGTTAATTCGAAAATAACCATTTACGTAATTCAGCACTGCTGCCAGGAAAAAAATCACTGGAAAAAGGGTTAAATGACCATCTGGATTTAAAAACGAAATCACCGACAGCGCCACAATGGCTATGCCTATTACAATATGAATCAAATCCAGAATAAAGCTGCTGTTTCTGGATGTCTTTTTTCCCGGCTGACGATACATTATACTCCTCCTAATGTAGCCGCCATCACAGCTTTAATGGTGTGCATACGGTTTTCTGCTTCCTCAAAAACCCTGGACCGGCTGCTCTCAAATACTTCATCGGTAACTTCCATATCCTTAATGCCAAACCGTTCTCCCATCTCTTTTCCGATACCGGTCTTCAAATCGTGAAATGCAGGAAGGCAATGAAGGAATATCGCATGTTCCCCTGCATTGTTCATAATATCCATGGTCACCTTGTAAGGAGATAATTCGCGGATTCTCTGTTCCCATACTTCATCCGGCTCTCCCATGGATACCCAGACATCCGTATACACTACGTCTGCTCCTCTGGTTCCTTCCAGCACATCCTCGGTCAGAGTAATGCTGCCGCCGGACTGGGCTGCATATTCCTGACATTCCTCTACCAGTTTTTCATTAGGGAAATAACTCTTCGGCGCACAGGCCACAAAATCCATTCCCATTTTGGTACAGGCAATCATTAAAGAATTGCCCATATTATAACGGGCATCCCCCATATACACCAAACGCAGCCCCTTCAGTCTGCCAAACTGTTCCCGGATGGTTAAAAAATCTGCCAGCATCTGGGTCGGATGGTACTCGTTGGTAAGGCCATTCCAAACCGGGACTCCGGCATATTTTGCCAGTTCCTCTACTTTCTCCTGCCCATATCCCCGATATTCAATACCCTCATACATTCTTCCCAGTACTCTGGCTGTATCGGCAATGCTTTCTTTCTTTCCAATCTGGCTGGCTTTGGGATCCAGATATGTAGATCCCATGCCTAAATCATGGGCAGCCACCTCAAAAGAGCATCTGGTTCTGGTACTGGTCTTTTCAAAAATCAGAGCCACATTTTTTCCTCTCAGCGTATCCATGGGAAGGCCCCTTTTCTTTTTATCCTTTAATTCTGCGGCCAGATCCAGTAAATAAGTAATCTCTTCTGGTGTATAATCTTTCAGTGTCAGAAAATGTCTTCCTTTTAAGTCCATCTCTTTTTCTCCCCTTTTATATATCTGATTTTTTAGATATAACGTACTATATTAGGAGTCGGCTGTCAAGTGTGCCAAGGCTTTTTTGCACTTCTTTTGTCAACTCTTCTGATGTATAAATATGAAGTCTTTTTAATTTTAACTTTTTGGCCATTTCTTCTAATACCGCCAGATACAGTTCCTTGTAGTCCCAATCCTCTTTCAGCTTCAGTCTGACTGCCAGATGGGGAAATATCTGCTCAGTAAAAGGCCGGTATCCCTCTAAGTGCTCCCAATCCTCTTCTTCCAAAACCGGACGGATATACAGTTTTAAAAGTTCCATCTCCGACAGCATCCGATCAAAATAATATGCCTCGCTGCCGGGAGCATCTATATAGTAATCCTTTCCATACAGCATCCTTTGGGCATCATAATATCCCAGCAGCATATTTTTTCTGGCTTTCTTTTTATTAAAATCCAAAATGCCGCCCAGATCCTGTCTGGGGGCAATCCGGTAAACAGATGTATCTTCCGGTATTTCCAAAAAGCGCTCACTATCCCGTCCAATCCCGTAAATCCGCAGAATAATAATGTCTTTGTAGCCCGCATCCAACAGCAGCTCAACTGGTACATTGTCCACGCTCCCGCCGTCCATGTACCGTTTTCCGCCCAGTTTTTCATTTTTAAAAGCAAAAAAGTAGGCGCTGGCTAACAGCATGTCCCCAATCTGCCCCTCAGGAAGACTTTTTACGTCTACCAGCATTTTCTTCATATCGGACAGGGAATAGGTCACCACAAACAAATCTCTGTCCGAATTCCGGATCCGTTCTTCATCTACGGTCTCTGCAATCAGATTTCTCAGAGGGGTTACATCCAGACCTCTATCTGCGAAAATTCTTTTTATTGCTCCTGCAATCTCCTGAAAGTCCTCTGTTTTTAAGTTAAGGGACATCATTTTTTCCATAATCCCGTCATCTACGTCCATGACCTTCGAATAGCTGATATTCTCCCAGATGTATTCTGCTTTTTCCAGGTCATCCATGCACATAAGAGCCCCATTTAAGGCCCCTACAGAAGCGCCTGAAACCCCTTTTATCTTAATGCCGGCCTCTTTCAGCGCCTTCCATGCGCCAATCTGGTACGCGCCTCTGGCGCCTCCGCCTTCCAGTACAATTCCATATTCCTTTGAACGATCAATCTGAAGCTTCATCATCCCTCCAACTGCCATTTACAAAAAAGAAAGCTGCCGCAAAACGAAATACCGGTTTTCATTTTGCGGCAGTCATGCCAATCTGCTACGGATATTACCGGCTTCCGTCAGCCTCCGTTTTTTTCGCGATTTCTGATATGGATGTAACCAGACCTGCCAGTCCCTGTATCTCGGATGGAATGATAATCTTGGTTGCCCGTCCATTGGCTGCTGCCTGGAATGCCTCCAGACTCTTTAACTGAAGGACAGAACTGTCTGCTCCAGCCTCTTTAATAAACCGGATACCATCTGCCTGGGCCTGCTGAATCTTTAAAATAGCTTCTGCCTGGCCCTCAGCTTCCTTAATCCGCTTCTCCTTTTCTGCCTCTGCCCGGAGAATTGCTGCCTGTTTATCTGCCTCTGCATCCAGAATTGCAGATTCTTTCTTTCCTTCTGCTACGAGAATCGTCGATTTTTTCTCACCTTCCGCACGAAGAATTGCCTCACGGCGTTCACGTTCTGCCTTCATCTGTTTCTCCATGGCATCCTGAATGGCTGCTGGAGGAATGATGTTTTTCAGTTCTACACGGTTTACCTTAATGCCCCATGGATCGGTGGCAATGTCCAGAGATGCTCTCATTTTTGCATTGATGGTTTCTCTGGAAGTCAGAGTCTGGTCTAACTCCATCTCGCCGATAATGTTTCTCAGGGTTGTGGCAGTCAGGTTCTCAATTGCCATAATCGGGTTTTCCACGCCGTACGCATACAGCTTTGGATCGGTAATCTGGAAAAACACAACGGTATCAATCCGCATGGTAACATTATCCTTGGTAATAACCGGCTGAGGCGGAAAATCCGCTACCTGCTCCTTCAAATTCACTCTTTTGGCTATCCGCTCGATAACAGGTGTTTTAAAATGGAGCCCTGTAGACCAGGTTGCCTTATATGCGCCAAGACGTTCTATAATCACCGCCTGAGCCTGAGGTACCACCTTTACGCATGAAGCCAGTACCGCCAAAATAATCAGAAGAACAACTGCCACTAAAATAAATCCCATACTTACCTCCTTCTGTCAGGTGTCTGCCTCAACTATGAGTTTAACTCCCTGAATCCGTTTGATTGTTACGATGGTTCCCTCCTGGATAACCACATTATCCCGGACACTTCTGGCCGTCCACTCCTGACCGCCCACTACTGCTGCCCCGGTGCCATTCAGATTATCCACCACAGCAGTAATCCTGGCCTGCTTTCCTACCAGACTGTCTGCATTGGTTCTGGTAATGTCTCCGTTTATATACTTTTTTGCAAAAGGTCTGACTAAAAATAAAGCTATAAAGGAAACAATTACAAAGGCTGCCAGCTGGACCTCTGTCCCCAGACTGGTAAAACTCAAAGCAAAAGCAGCCAGCGCACCTGCCGCAAACCAGATGGTGGTCAGAGCCATGGTGGCTATCTCAATGCCCAGCAGCACAACAAAAATAACCAGCCAAACAACCGGTGACATACATTTTGCCTCCTTTTTTCCCGATGGATTTTACTCAGTTTCTGATAAGCATTCCAGCTTATTTAGGGAATATTATATCACACAAAAACCGCCAATACAACTGTACTGGCGGCTCCAAAATCTTACATTTTCATAAACTGCAGCGCTTGCTGCTACAGCCTGTTTCCCAGATTTCTGCGCTGTCTGGCTGCTTCAAACATAAGGACAGAAGCTGCCACTGCAGCATTTAAAGACTCTACTTTTCCCAGCATGGGAATCCGGATATAGGTATCGGCAAGGGCTGCTGTTTCATCCTTTAATCCATTCGCTTCATTTCCGATCATGAATCCGCAGGGTACGGTAAAATTCTCCTGATCGTAAGAATTTTTCCCTTCTAAATGAGCAGCAAACAGACGAATCCCCTCTTCCTTCATCCGCTTTAACGTACCATGAAAGTCTTCTGCATAGACAAAGGGCATACGGAATACGGAGCCCATAGTAGAGCGGATTACCTTTGGATTATAAATATCCACCGTATTTTTATCCATGATAATCCCCGTTACCCCCGCACCTTCCCCGGCCCGGAGTATGGTGCCCAGATTTCCCGGATCCTGAATGGTTTCCAAAATCATCAGACAGGACGGCTTCCCCAAAAGTACCTCTTCCAAACTGTAATGTTTCTGCCTTACTACTGCCAGAATTCCCTGGGGAGTCTGGGTATCTGCCATCGCTTTCATCACATTGTCTGATACCACCTGACACGGGTATCCATTCAGCCGTCCTAATCCTTCTGCTCCAGACTCCTTTAAAAAGGACTCTGTCACGTAAAGGGCGCAGAGTTCTTCCGGATTTAACTCCCGGCAAATCCGCAGGCCCTCTACCACATATTTGTCCTCTTCTCTTCTGGCCTTTCCTTTTTTCACCAGACTCTGGACATATTTTACCTGTTCATTTTTCGTACTGGCAATCATATTATACCGTAATCCTCTCTAACTCTTCCAGCCAAATCCTGGCAGATGCATCACTTGGCATCCTGAGATCGCCTCTGGGAGATACTCCTACCGTTCCCACTTTCGGACCGTCCGGCAGACAGGAACGCTTAAACTGCTGGCTGAAAAATCTTCTGTAAAATGTCTTAAGCCACTTTAAAATCGTCTCTTTATCATATTTTCCGTCAAAAGCCTGGCAGGCCATACGGTAAATCTTGGAAGGCAGATAGCCAAAGCGCAGAATATAGTACAGGAAGAAGTCATGGAGTTCGTAAGGACCCACTAAATCTTCTGTCTTCTGGGCAATCTCCCCTTCCTTCGGAGGAAGAAGTTCCGGACTTACCGGCGTATCCAGTACATCATACAATACTCTGGACAGTTCCTCCTGTCCGCAGGTGTCTGCATAATGCCGTACCAGATGGCGAACCAGGGTCTTGGGTACAGATGCATTTACCCCATACATGGACATATGGTCGCCATTATAGGTCGCCCATCCCAGAGCCAGTTCCGACATATCTCCTGTACCGATGACGAAAGCGCCTAGTTCATTGGCAATATCCATAAGCACCTGAGTCCGCTCTCTGGCCTGACTGTTTTCGTAAGTTGCATCATGTTTCTCCGGATCATGACCAATATCACGAAAATGAAGGGATACTGCTTCTTTAATCACTATTTCTCTCAGTTCTGCCCCTGTCTTTTCTGCCATCACACAGGCATTCTGATAGGTTCGGTCTGTGGTTCCA
The DNA here is from genome assembly GCA_900551135.1 of uncultured Clostridium sp. Lineage (GTDB taxonomy): Bacteria > Bacillota > Clostridia > Lachnospirales > Lachnospiraceae > UMGS1370. Next base: position 2,618 of record URUX01000039.1, on the reverse strand, counting down.
AAACACGGCATGGTAATGCAGTGAATCTGCTTTCTTGGAAGCCCCAGCATATCAAATGCCTTAACGCATACCAGCAGCGCCAGAGTGGAATCCAGACCGCCGGACAAACCAATGACCGCATGGGCTGAATGGGTATGTTCCAGCCGCTTTTTCAGTCCCATTGCCTGAATCATAAAAATCTCTTCGCACCTTCCCGCCCTGTCTGTCTCATCTTTCGGAATAAACGGAGACGGATCTACGAATCTGCGAACCGGCTCTCCTTCCCGGCTCTGCGCATTTCGGAATGTAAACTCTGCTGTTAAATATTCGGACTTTTCTGCCGGACGGAAGGTATTCATTCTGCGACGTTCTGCCTGAAGTTTTTCCAAATCCAGATCTGCAATAACCACTTCATTGACAAAACGGCGGGATTCGGCCAGACACGTTCCGTCTTCTGCAATTATATTCTGTCCTCCAAACACCAGATCCTGGGTAGACTCTCCTTCTCCTGCACCGGCATAAATATAACCGCTCAGCAGTCTGGCTGACTGGCCGCAGATCAGATTGCGGCGGTAAACGTCTTTTCCAGCAGTCTCATCACTGGCAGAACAATTGACAATCACTGTGGCTCCAGATAAAGCATGGCGGATACTTGGCGGATTTGGAGCCCACACATCTTCGCAGATTTCGGCCGCAACGGTAAATCCAGGTACATTTCTGCACTGAAACAGCACATCTGTGCCGATTAAAACCTTTTCCCCGTAAAAATCGGTTAAATCCGGTTCCTTACCAGCCGGTTCAAAATACCGCATCTCATAAAATTCCGAATAATTTGGAATATGGGTTTTGGGAATAAGACCCAGTACCTCTCCCTCAAATACAGCTGCAGCCACATTGTAAAGTTTTCCTTTGTGTTCCCATGGAAGCCCTGCAAACGTCAGCATATCCAGTCCCCTGGATGCTTCCGTCAAAGCCTTCAGTTCCTCTTTTGCCTGCTGAATCAGAGACATTTGCAAAAACAGGTCTCCGCAGGTATAGCCGGTTATGGAAAGTTCTGGGAACACCAGCAATTTTACCCCTTCTTCGCTGCATTCCTTCATAATCTTCTCGATTTGCTCCCGGTTCCATCTGGTATCTGCAACTTTCACATCAGGAGTAGCAGCAGCTACCCGAATAAATCCATCCTTCATCTAAGCTTCCTCTCTTTCTCGGTCATTCTTTTCCAAAAGGCATCCATTTTCCCTTCCAGCAGTACAGGACGTCCATCAGCATCGTTGTGGTCCAGGTAATGGGATAACACAGCAGAACTGCTTCAAAACTCGGAAAAAACGGAACAATCCCATTAATATAAATCATTCTCAGGATACACATATTACCTACGCCAATCAGCATGGTGACCATGGTTTTTCCAGCCCCTCGAAAAGTCCCCATTAAAATCTGATGGATGGACAGCACACTGTAAAACGGAATCAGAAGCGACATGGTAATCTTCCCGTAATGTACAACTTCCGGATCGCTGCTGAAAATCTGCAGCAGATTTTCAGCTTTCCAAAACAGCAGCGGGCTGAGAACCAGCGTATATACTGCGCTGATAATGATTCCCTGGACAATCCCCTGCTTCACTCTCTTCCTGATTCCGGCTCCAATATTTTGTCCGGTAAACGTGGTGGCAGCAATACAGAAACTCTGCAGGGGAAGCATGACAAATCCGTCAATCTTGCTGTAAGCCCCATATCCTGCCATAGCTGCCGAGCCATAGACATTGATGTTCGCCTGAACAATAACATTGGACAGGGAAATAATGGAATGCTGAATCCCGCTCGGAATGCCAATTGCCAAAATCCGCTTCATCATCCGTCCGTCAATGGCTATCTTTTTTAATTCTACCCGATAACTGTCTTTTGTACGCACCAATGCAAAAAATGCCAGCACCGCCGATACTGCCTGCGCTATTACCGTTGCATAACCGACACCGGCAATTTCCAAATGAAATACCAGTACAAAAACTAAATCCAGTACAATATTGACTGCTGAGGAAACACACAGATAGTACAACGGCCGCTTGGAATCTCCTACCGCCCGTAAGATTCCTGCCGCCATATTATAAAGCAGGTTAAACAGAGAGCCGGAAAAGAAAATCTGCAGATATGTTACGGAATTATCCATTACATCTTCCGGCGTTCCCATCCATCCCAGAATACAGGGAGATAAAAACACACCCAGCACGCTTAACAAAATACCGCCAATGAGACTTAACGCAATACAGGTGTGAACTGCCCAGGACAGCTTTTGCCGATCCCCGGCTCCATAATACTGGGATATGATCACACCGGCTCCGGTGGCAATTCCCATAAACATTCCAATAATCAGGTTGATTAACGGATTGCTGGAGCCTACCGCCGCCAGAGCCTGACTGCCGATAAAATTGCCTACCACAATGGAATCTACCGTATTATAAAGCTGCTGAAATAAATTTCCCACCAGCAGCGGGAAGGAAAACAGAAGGAGTTGTTTCCAGATTACTCCTTCTGTCATAAGCATAGTACCGCTTTTTTTCTCGCTCTTCACTGTTTTCTCCCCCCGGCCTAAAAAAGATTTCTTTAGTTATGATAGCACAATTTTTTAAAAAAGGAAAGGCA
>URUX01000038.1 GCA_900551135.1 uncultured Clostridium sp. | reverse complement strand
GACATACTTCCTTTCAATTCTTTCCCTCCGGAGGAAAATAACCACACCCTTTTTCCACGGAAACGAAGGAATCCTTTTATGGGGGTGCGTACTTGGAGAGTTGCATTTTTTTTACCGGATTTCATCCTATCTATTAGAATCTTCAGACTTTTCAGAAATGATTGGATTACACTTTGTAAAAACACCGTGAAAAAGGGCATGCTTATTCTCCTCCGCTTTTTAATCAGTATGCATTCTTTACCGTTACGCTATCTTTATATCTCCCTGGCTCATTTCCCATAAAACTTTTCAACAGCCCCAGAGATAAAAATACATGTTTTCCACAAACCACTGTTTCTATTTCCACCTGGCTGGCACACTGTCTTATGGAAAATCCTGGCTCCTTTCTGATAATAGTTACCTGCATCATATCCATCATTCGATAAATTACTGTCTCTGCCGGAACAGCTATAAAAAACAGTTTCAGATAATCCGTATAATCCAACCCCTCTCCCCCTTCTTTTTGAGGAACTCTGCCGCTTTTTCCCAGCTGCAAAAGACCCTCTAAATCCAGCGTCCACTCATCTGTGCCTTTCCACATCGGAACGTTTCCTCCCGAAAGGAGCTGCTTTACATCTGCTAAAGATTCTCCCAATGCCCAAATCCCCATAATAAAAAATGCTGTAATTCCTATTAGAGGAGCAAATCCGGATACTCCCACTATAGCAGATGCCAATGCTTCTGCTTCCCGGCGCTTCTGGTTGTCAGTCAGAATATTAATTAAATTTATCCCTTCCCTTACTGCCAAAAGCTGTTCTATGGAGGAGGATAAATTTGAACCGTCAATAGGATTTCCATATAATATGTACTCGATTTCATACTGAAATTCCTTCTGGCTCTGATCGCAAAAATCCGTAAAAAACTGCTCCATATATTCTGCTGTCAATGCTTTATCTGCCAGCCCATTTATCCCTTGCGGTCCTTCTGTCTTACCCTTCGTCTGGTTTCGAGATGGAAGCCCTGCTGTTTCGATTATCCCATCTGACACTTTCGCTCCTTCCGGTAAAACCAACTGTACAATCCCAGATTCTGCAGCCCGCCGAATCTGATTGAGCAGTCCTTCTGATTCTTTATCCCGGCTTCCTGATGAACAGGACACTCTTAATATCCGGTACTGTGCAAAATGACTTCTGACTCCTTCCCACAGATCTTCCTCTTCTAAGACCTCTCCCTCCTGTTCCGGTTCCCAACTTTCAACATATTCCATTATCTCTTCTGCTTCTTCCATAACCTGGTGCACCAGTTCTTCCTGCTCTCCTGCAATCCCGGGCAGCTGCTCCACCTCCTGCCTTCTCTCCCCATCCTGCGATATATAAGCATCATATCGGGATAACTGTTCCAGCATGATTTGTTGTACAGATTCTCCCAGTTCCTGACGCTTCTCTTCATATTCCTTTCTTACCTCCTCCATCTTTTTTTCTAATTTATCAGCCTGCCTGCTGTAAGCTTTTACAAGGCCTGGGATTTTTCCCAGATTTCTCCGCAATTCTTCGGCCTTCCTTAAAAAAACCGCTCCGTCTCCTCTTTCTAAAGCCTCTTTCCCCTCTTGAAAACAGATTTCCTGTTTATCCAAACATTTCGCTATTTTTTCCAGAGTTCCTTCTAATTTCCATGCTTCTTTTGTCTGTGCCTCCATTCTTTTCGATACTTCATTCACCCCTTTTGCCTCTTTTACTGCTTTATTAAATTTTTCCACCTCATTCTGATCTGCATCCAAGGACCAGATCCCATATTTCATAAAGTCTAAAATCTGCTGTTCCAGATATTTTCCACCACCATCGGTAAGGTGAACCAGATCTCTGATCTTTACAGAATCCAGCGTCATGGTATACCAGTTTGGCGTGTTAAGATATTCCTTCAGGTAACGGCTAAATTCTGCTTCTACTGCCTGCTCTTCTGTATATTCCACCCCTAAAACCCGATAATCTTCCCACAAAGGCAAGTGATACTGACTCATTACAGAATCCAAAGCAGAATACGCCGCCATTTCAAGATAACATCTTGCTCCGAAAATCCTTGCTGATTCAATTAAACTGCAGATCAGACTGAACATGCACAGTAATATAAGACTTAGAAATACGGTAATCTGTCCCCTGAACTTCACTTTTAATACACCTCTTTTGATTGCTTATTAATTTCTTTAAATACGTTGTTTAACAGTGTTGTAATCTGCTTTTTAAAAATGATAACCAGCCCTATAAGTACCACTAATATCAGCACCACTTCAATTACACCAATGCCATCTTCTTCATTAAACCACGCCTGCATCTCTTCCTTTGCTCTCATAGTTTCACCTCCCTCATATAACGACTAATAAAAGCTTAAAAATGCCGGTACTGCCACAATTACCATAACAATCCCAAGCATAAGAAACAGCGGCACCAATAGTTTTGCAGAGGCTTCCTCTCCCTGGCGTTTCGCCAGATTTTTTCGTTCTTCAAAAGCGTCCATAACTTCATCATCCAGCAAATGCCTGAGATTTTTCAACCCTGTTTTCCTGTTTTGTTCCAAAAGACCAGCCAGTTTCATATAAGGCCGAAGTCCACATCTGCGCCCAAATCTGTGATATGTTTCCGACTCCGATACCCCACTTTGCAAATCTATGCAAACCTGAACCACTTCCTCATAAGCCGGGCTGGTTAGTTCCGGATCACGGAGTTGTCTGTTTTTATAATCCGCTGCCATTCTTTCCCAGGCAGTTCGCACTGTCATTCCTGCCCCCAGATAAATCTGCAGTTTAGATGCTATTTCTGAATATTCTAATGCAAGCTGCTCTTTTCGTTTCTTTTCTCTTTCTTTCTGCCGGATTTGGTCTTCAAATCCGTATAAAATTACCAATCCTCCTCCCAGCACCAAAATCAGAAAGCTGTCATACTCTTTTTTTATTCGGTAAGAAATAGACTTTCCTTCAAATTCTTCGGGAAGCTTTAACCATTCTTCCTCTTCCGATGCCTGTTCCGCTTCATTAACCTTCTTTAAAAATCTCTTCATCGTTTTGTCTGCATCAGATAAGACAGGCGGAAAAACACATACTGGAATCTGAAATTCACTGCTGCCTCTCTCATCTGAAATCGTAAGACGAAGCCTTGTCTGTTTTCCCTCTGGGGGAAGAGACTCATTGTATACGGTTCCAAAACTGTCAATTAATTCAGAATTTTCCGATTCCCATTCCAGTTTCATTCCCTTATTGTCATCATAGGTTTTAAGGTTTAAATCAGACCGTATCTCCTGCAACGAAACATTTTCCTGCAAAATTTCCTCAGGCAGGTTCTTCACCCATTCTTCCCGCATTTTTCGAGCCTCTTCTTCCTGAGGTTTCCGGCTGCTGACCGTTATCATTACAGGTATTTCCTTTTCTTCAAGCCCTCCTACCCATAGTTCATAGTTTGTCTCACCTTCTCCATAATTCCCCCTGCGGACAGCACTGCCGTCAAGTCCCTGATGTCCATCAGCCAGCCATACAGCCGCAAATACCACAACTGCTGTCAAAAGAGCGTATATCTGTTTTGTCCTTCTCACCTTCTGCCCTTCTTTCTGCAAGAAAATTATTTACCAAAACTCTTTCCGGTCTGACTATACGAATGTTATGGTATCGTTATGTTTAAAATACGCTTTGAAAGCCAGATGGCCAATATATAAACTGCCAGACAGCCCGTCATTAGAATTCTCCCAAGCATTGTGGTATACATCAAATCAAAAAAACCAGGTGATGTCATATCAATATAGAGAATCATTAAAAACGGAAACAGATTCATTATTCTTTGTTCTAACTGACGAGAGGCCGTCATTGTCCTTATTTCTTCATGCACCTGTATCTTATCCCGAATAGAATCTGCTGTCTGGTTCATAATGGAAACCAGTTCTCCCCCACTGCGCTTTGCCACTCCAAAAACCTGTGAAAAACTTTGTATTTCCTCTATCCCGCTTCTCTTTGCAAAGTCCTCCAGCACCTGTTCCGCCGTACTGTTCAGGCTGATTTGTTTCGCCATCCAGGTAAATTCACCTGCCAGCATCCCCTGAGAACCATAAAGCAAAACCAGTTCATTTACACTGGCTTTCAGTGCATTTTCTACCGAATATCCTGCACTTAAAAATGCCGCTAAGATTAAAACTCCTTCCTTAAACTGACTTTTAAGCTGATCGTTTCTTTTTCTGCATAACTCTTTTTTATGAAAAAATGGATACATAAATCCCAGTGGCAGCAAAACAAAAAATACGACTATACTTCGGTAAAAAACATACGCTACTGCCCCACACGCCCCAGTTCCCACCAATGCCCACATTCCCCATTCTTTGAATGTCAAATGGTACTGCTCATAATTGACAGCCTGCTGACATAAGCTTGTCCCTGTTTTGCAGGTCTCCCACCTTTTCCAGCCTCCCTTCCACCTTACAGGCATTATGGTTCTGCCTTGCCGCCCGGCTTCCCGCCGCTTCCCGGCTGACAATCTCTTTCCTGACTGTTTCCCTGAATTCATAAATCGGGTTAAGCCGGATTTCTCCATTTTCCATCCCTCCAACCTCTGCAATCATTAAAACTTTCCTGCTTCTGTCCCGAAGCCTTCCTAAATGAATTAAAATATCAATTGCCGCGCTTATCTGACTTCGAACTGCCTGGAGAGGAATCTCTGCCGCCATAAGCACCATCGTTTCTAAACGGGACAACATGTCTCTGGGACTATTTCCATGCCCTGTAGACATACTTCCATCATGTCCTGTATTCATAGCCTGGAGCATTTCCAGCGCCTCTCCTCCCCGGACTTCACCTACAATTATTCTGCTGGGATTCATTCTAAGCGATGCCTTTATTAAATCCCGAATCGTTATCTCCCCCTCTCCTTCTCCGTTGGCATTTCGGGTTTCCAGGCGGACAAGGTTTGGAATCTGCTGGATCTGAAGTTCCGCTGAATCCTCAATGGTTACAATGCGTTCATCCGACGGAATAAACGATGATAACGCATTTAAAAATGTACTCTTTCCAGAATTCGTTCCGCCGCATATAAAAATGTTATATCCTGAAATTATCAGCTTTTCTAAAAAAGCCACTGCCTCTTCTGTAATCGTTCCATATTTAATTAGTTTTGTAATTGTCATTGGCTCTGGAAACTTTCGGATTGTAACAGCCGGGCCGTCTAAAGCAGCCGGCGGCAGTACAATATGTACCCGGGAACCGTCTTCCAGACGGGCATCTGCAATGGGACGGGAGGCATTTACCATTCTGTTTACTCTGCTGACAATCTGCTGGATCATGTCTTCCAGCTGTTCTTCCGTTTCAAAACGGTTTGCCCACTCCTGAACCATTCCATTTTTTTCGATAAATATGTGATCTGTTCCATTTACCATAATTTCAGTTACCGACGGATCATCTACCAGTTCCTGCAAAATATCCAAACGCCGAAACGAATCAAACAATCTCTGTGCCAGACGTTCCCTGGCTGCCAGAGGCAGATACTGTTCCTGTCCGTATTGAAAGATTTCATCATTAATCAGTTCTTTCAATTCTTCATCTGTCATATATGGCCTGCTCTGTAAAATTTCCACCAGTTTTAAGCGCAGGATCCTTGCTGCATTTTCAAACAACTCCCTTCTTATACCAGATTCCACTCCGTCTTCCCTTTTAATAATTGCCGTACATAATCCCCCATTTCTCCCCACATAAGCTGCTCCAGATAATGTTCTCCCCGAATTCGATAATCGGAGGATGGTAATTTCAGCTTTTGGATTCTGTCTTTCAGCCTTTTTCTCCCCGATGCCTCCAGGTAATCTTCAAACACCTCTATTTTTAATTTTGAAATACCATCTTCCCGAACCGGCATATAAACAACACGGCATACATCTAAAATATCTGCCGCCAGCCTTCCATACTGGCCTATGTCCACAATTATGACGTCATATACTCCTTCCCCTGCTATACATTCCAGAAATTCTGCTACCTGGCCGGAACTCATCTGAGATAAATCTTCTGGATACCTGGCTGGCGCAATATAATCCAATGTTCCCCAGGTATAAACCATTGTGGCCATTTTTACCCAGTTATACAGTCCCTGCTGGTAATAATAAAAGGCATCTGACAAATCTCCTTTAAAACTTTCCGGCATTAACTTTGAAAGTGACGAGCAGTCTTCCAGATTCAAATACAGAACCTTCTGCTCTTTTGATATAATTTGTCCCATGGACAAACAAAAGGATGTTTTGAAACACCTGTTTACAGGAGAATAGACCCCTATCAGGCAGCTTGGTTTTCCAACCGGAGCCAGTTCCTGATCCGCTTCCACATGGTAACCCGCCATAACTTCTCTTAAAATCCCATCTGCTGACTGATATTTATAAATATTGGGAAATCCCTCCTCCACTGCCACAAACTCTCCATCTGTCAGCGTAAATATCTGTCTTGCAGGTAAATCTCTGACCAAATCCAGCGCACATATATCCACCAGCAAAATCTCTACCGGATTTTCTTCCATATAAGCGCTTAAGCGCTCAATGGAGGTAAATGCGATTATTGTAAATGGTACTGTTTCCTTTTGATTTGCCACTTTTGCGAAACGATCTGCATAAAACGGGTCCAGATCATAAACTGCAATCACTCGTTTCATAATTTTTCTCCCCAGTAAATATTACCTACATTCCCAAAAGCACAGTAAAAATGAAACCACCCAGAAAGCAGACTGACAAAGGAATTACCTCCTTCTCCCCATCTCTGTCCCTTTGAAAATATGGAATTCTTTTTTGTTCCTGAATACTCTGCCTGAACCAGGCTGATAAATAAGAAAGACGCTGTCTGGCCTGCCTGTAATAAACCAGTTTGCCAAATGACCATACAGCTCCGATGATAAATCCGGCACAAACAGCCCGAAAGCCTCTGCCGATTCCCAGATATCCGCACATAAGCGCTATTAATTTGCAGTCACCTGCGCCAATGAAACGGAAAAAGAAGCCAATACCTGTTGCCAGTATTGCCAGAACAATGCTCGTAAAAAACTGAATCAGCATACTCCATCCTGTTTCAGAAAATGGAAGCAAAATCTGTATCAGCCAGAATAACAGCCACCAGTTTGGAATCCTGTGCGTCCAAAAATCCCAGGCTGCTGCACCTGCCAGCATCGTTCCTGCTGCAAAAGTTAAATAATCCCCATATATCCTCCTTTTCAAAATCCTACAGATCTTCTCTGTATTAACAATTAAATATCAACATGAAACCTGCCCGATTTGGACCGAACCGCCTGACATTGCTGCGGTTAAAATGATAGTACCACACGCCTTAGATTTTGCGATTGCGATTGGCGTTTTGAGATGGTGATGCTTATTATGCTCCTTAAAATCCATTTTGTCAAGCCCTATTTTTAATATTTTTTTGTGTGTTTTGTACACTTTTTCATTGACTGGCACTCCTGTCAGTGGTAAAATGTGCTTAGTTTAAGTTTTTAAACCAAAGGAGGCCCCCTTGTCTGAAAATCAGGATTTAAAAAAACAGTTTCACAATTGCATGCCTCTTTTTATTGCTCTGGGGGATGAAGTCCGCCTGGGCATTGTAGAAGCTCTCTCCAGCGCTTCTTTTCCCAATCAAAAGGGGCTGAACGTAAATGAAATAACGAAAAAGACCAATCTGTCCCGTCCCGCTGTTTCTCACCATTTAAAAATTTTAAAAGATGCAGGAATGGTTGATTCCCGCCAGGAAGGTACTGCCAATTACTATTATCTGACTATTGAAGAAACTACCCGTCAGTTAATGGACTTCGGACGAACGCTCCAGCGTATTCTTCTGTACCAGGCCGGTTTTCCGCCATCTCCGTCTGCGGATGAATAATTTTCCATTTTCCAGATATACTAACCTCTAACAATATCTGGGAGATGATACAATGATTCGTGTACGGAAAAAAGTCCTGCCCCTTTCCCCTGAGGCAAAAAAACTGAGAAGGGAAATCGAGCACAGCAAACAGGCCATTCAGGCTGCACAAAACCATTTTGAGCAGGTCGTTGATCCTACTCTTATTGACTGTTATATATATGAATTAAATGCCGCCCAGCTTCGCTATCAGTTTCTTTTAAGACGTTTTAAAAGTCAGGAACTGACTTAACATATTCTGGAGCGCATAATAATCAGGAGGATTAGTACCATGAGTACTTGGTATGAAGACTGTGTATTTTACCATATGTACCCTTTAGGAATGACAGGTGCACCAAAAGAAAATCACAATGAACAAACCGTCCACCGCTTTCAGGAATTAATGCAGTGGATTCCCCATATTCAAGCTTTAAACTGCGGAGCCGTCTATATAGGGCCTTTATTTGAGTCCAGCTCCCATGGTTATGACACACGTGACTACAAGACCATCGATCGTCGTCTGGGTGATAACTCCGATTTCAAAGAATTTGTCCGCCTCTGTCATGAATCAGGAATTAAAGTAGTTGTAGACGGCGTTTTTAACCATACTGGCAGAGAATTTTTTGCATTCAAAGACATTCAGGAAAAGAAATGGGACTCCCCTTATAAAGACTGGTATAAAGGAGTTAACTTCAGCTGGGGCAGTCCTTTGGGCGATCCATTCAGTTATGAAGCGTGGCAGGGTCACGCTATCCTTCCCGCCTTAAATCTCTGCAATCCTGCCGTTAAGTCTTACCTTCTTGGAGTAGTTCAGTTCTGGACTGATGAGTTTGATATTGACGGTATCCGTCTGGACTGTGCCAATGTTCTGGACTTTGGCTTTATGCAGGAACTTCGTCAGTATACCCGGACTATGAAAAATGATTTCTGGCTTATGGGCGAAGTCATCCACGGTGATTATTCCCGCTGGGTCAATGACAACATGCTTCATTCCGTTACAAACTATGAACTGCACAAAAGCATTTACTCTGGATTTAATGATCACAACTTTTTTGAAATCGCCCACAATGTCCGGCGTTTGGAATCCATCGGCCGGGATTTATACACATTTGTAGACAACCATGACGAAGACCGGATTGCCAGTAAGCTTCGCAACAAAGAGCACCTGTTTCCTGTCTATCTGTGTCTGTTTACCCTGCCTGGCATTCCCTCTGTCTACTATGGAGGTGAATGGGCAATTACCGGACAGCGTACCAAATGGAGCGATGATGAACTGCGTCCCGCTATTTCCATCTCCGATGCGGATTCCCTCCATTGTAAGCTGACCGATCAAATCGCTCTGCTTGCCAATATACACTCTGCAGAGGAGGCTCTTCACCATGGCCGTTACGAGGAATTGTTTCTGACCAACAGACAATATGCTTTCGCCCGGCACGGTCAGCATTCTGTTATCATTACTGCTGTTAATAATGATGAGCAGGACGCTTCTGTCACCGTACCTGTCCCAAATCATGCTGCACAGGTTACGGATATGCTTTCCGGCGCCGTGATTCCGGTTACAGATAATAAGCTTACCATTTCGTTAAAACCATGTGACGGTACTGTTATAAAAGTTACACTGGGATAAAAATTGGAGGAGGGATTTTACTATGCCACGAAAAACAAAAAAAACGTCTGGAACAGGATTCATTACAGAAATGGATCGATACCTCTTCGGCCAGGGAACTCACTACGAGATTTATGAAAAACTGGGGGCACACCCAAAAACTTATAAAAAGCAGGACGGCATGTATTTTGCTGTATGGGCTCCTCATGCGCAGCAAGTAAGCCTCGTAGGCGATTTTAACGGCTGGAATCCAGATTCAAACCCTATGACTGTCCTGGAGGATTCTGGTATCTGGGAAATTTTCATTCCAGGTATGACAACTGGTCAATTGTATAAATATGCCATTACTACTCATACTGGAAAAATTCTGTTTAAGGCTGATCCATATGCATTCAGTGCAGAATATCGTCCTGGAACTGCATCCGTTACTGCTGATATTAACGATTTTAAATGGACTGATGAGAAATGGATGAACCTCCGTACTTCTACTGTCCCTGAACAGGCACCTGTAAGTATCTATGAAGTCCATCTGGGCTCCTGGCGAAAAAAGTACCGCCCGGAAAAAGATGGTTATTATACTTATAAAGAGGCCGCCCATGAATTAGCTGCCTATGTGAAAGAAATGGGATACACTCATGTAGAACTGATGGGAATTGCAGAGCATCCATTTGATGGTTCCTGGGGCTATCAGGTAACCGGCTACTTTGCCCCCACCTCCCGTTATGGACTCCCTAAGGATTTTATGTACTTTGTCAACTACTTACATAAACAGGGCATCGGCGTTATTTTAGACTGGGTTCCTGCCCATTTTCCAAAAGATGCCCATGGACTGGCTGATTTTGATGGACAGGCACTTTATGAATATGCAGATCCGAGAAAAGGGGAACATCCAGACTGGGGTACCAAGGTTTTTGACTATGGAAAAAATGAAGTCAAAAATTTTCTTATCGCAAACGCAATTTACTGGTTAGAAAAATTCCATGTAGATGGCCTTCGGGTAGATGCGGTCGCCTCTATGCTCTATTTAGATTACGGACGCAAAGATGGCGAGTGGATTCCAAACCGCTACGGCGGCAACCAGAATCTGGAAGCCATTGAATTTTTCAAACATTTAAACAGTGTTCTGTCCGGCCGTAAAAACGGAGCCATGGTCATTGCAGAAGAATCTACTGCATGGCCGAACGTAACCCGCAGACCGGAAGATGACGGATTGGGATTTACATTTAAATGGAATATGGGCTGGATGCATGATTTCCTGGAATACATGAAGTTAGACCCGTATTTCCGCAAATACAATCACAACAAAATGACGTTCGGCTTAACCTATTTTACCAGTGAAAATTTTATTCTGGTATTATCCCATGACGAAGTCGTTCATTTAAAGTGTTCTATGATAAATAAGATGCCCGGATTATATGACGATAAATTTGCCAACTTAAAAGCCGGCTACACCTTTATGATGGGACATCCCGGTAAAAAGCTTCTATTTATGGGTCAGGAATTTGGCCAGTGGCACGAATGGGATGAAAAAGTTTCCCTGGACTGGCAGCTTCTAGATGAGGACAAGCACAAAGAACTGCAGTCTTACGTAAAAGATCTTCTCCATCTGTACCGCAAGTATCCTGCTCTTTACAAATTAGATAATGACTGGAACGGTTTCCAATGGATCAATGCCAATGATGGGGACCGCAGTATTTTCAGTTTTGTCCGCCGAGATGAAACAGGCAAAAAAAATCTTCTGTTTATTATTAATTTTACCCCTGTTCCACGTCCTGATTATTGTATCGGTGTTCCAAAAAAAGGAAAATACACCCTGATTTTGGACAATGAACATGGCATGCTTCCTGCTTCCGATGCTCCGAGTTTCAAATCATCTGCAAAGGAATGTGACGGCCAGCCTTATTCCTTTGACTATCCTCTTCCAGCTTACGGAACTGCTGTTTTCCGTTTCTAAACCCAATCATTTTTAGCTGCAGAGTAAGAAAAAACAGTTCTTACTCTGCAGTATCCTGTACGCACTCCGCTTCCATCTTTCCAAATGTAAGGAAAAAGTAATGTACTTTTTTACTGTCTCCGTTGTATAATGAGGTTAATCAACTACTTCAAGGAGGAAAAAACCATGCCCAGTATTTTAGTTTGTGATGATGACAAACAGATTGTAGATGCAATAGATATTTATCTTACTGGCGAAGGATTTCAGGTGATAAAAGCCTATGACGGTTCAGAAGCGTTGGAACTGCTGGAACAATATCCTGTGGATTTAATGATTCTGGACGTCATGATGCCCGGTCTGGACGGTATCCGTACCACTTTAAAAGTGCGGGAAACCAGCAGTATTCCCATTATCATTTTATCCGCAAAATCAGAAGATGCCGATAAAATTCTGGGACTTAATATCGGAGCCGATGATTACCTGACCAAGCCCTTTAATCCTTTAGAACTGGTTGCACGGGTAAAATCCCAACTGCGCCGCTATACCCAGTTAGGCAACGTTTCCCAGCAAAACCAGGGACAGGTGTACCGATGCGGCGGTCTTTTAATTAATGATGACAATAAAGAGGTAACCGTTGACGGGGAAGCCATCAAGCTAACCCCCATTGAATACAACATTCTTCTTCTTTTAGTTAAAAATGCAGGGAAGGTATTCTCAATTGATGAAATTTACCAGCAAATTTGGAATGAAGAAGCCATCGGAGCAGATAATACGGTTGCTGTACATATTCGTCATATCCGCGAAAAAATCGAAATCAATCCCAGAGAACCCCGTTATCTGAAAGTAGTTTGGGGCGTTGGGTACAAAATTGAAAAGCAATAATGACAGGAGTTTTTTATGAAAGCTGTTTCTACCCGCAGCAGGCGTATCCTTGTTACACTGGTACACGTCCTGTTTTTTATGCTCACCCTGACTGGTATTTGTCTTCTCTATGCCAACTCTGACTATGGCCAGGGAATCAGCTGGCTTCGTCAGGCTTCATACTCTGATACCTCTGCTTTCATGAACCAGTTTGAATATGATGTTAATCAGGTATTTGAATACGCCAAATATCGTCAGGTATTTGAAACCAATGGTGTTCTTGACATGTCTAAGGTTATTGTCACTGTCAGTGATGGAAATCCCAACAATGAACTGGACTATACCCTAGAAGAAATCGTTGACTATGCCAAAGTTCACGGCTATACCCTAAATAAAAATTGGGAAATCACAGACATTCCTGTTTCCGACGACTTAGGGGATGAGCCTCTTTTATATGTTACTCAAAAAACCTATGATCCGGATGCCGAATATAACGAGCCTATGGATGCCTATATGACGCTGTCTGATATTTCCTATGAGGTTTTGTCCCATCTGGGCGCCTATTCCTATGTCCGTTATAACCTGATTGAAGGAAAAAGTAATTTTCATTTTCTATTATCGTATTGGGAAGATGATTCCAAACCCTTATTATTTTCCAATACTGATATGACCGTCAATGAATTCCGGCAGTGCAGCCGTTATGCTGTTTTTTCTACTGATACCCTAATCGGAGAGTCAAATCTTCCGCAGGAACCTCTTTATATTTCCTCCATGTTAAAAGAATACTCTCCTTACGCAGAAGGCAATGGTATTTTTCTGGCCGCAGTTGATACTTCTTACCGCACAAATGATGCCTACACTGCTGGAAACCAGCAGTTTCTAAAAACTCAAAAAGGGTATGCAGCTGGTCTGATTTCGCTGATTGCAGGCTGTCTGGGCTGTCTGATTACCTTTGCTTACCTGGCTTACTATACCGGCTGGAAAACTACGGAACACTCTGAACGCTACTTTTTCAGATTTGACTTTTTCCCTGTAGAAATAACCATATTAGGCTCCATCGTTCTTATTATTTCAGGACTCTATCTCTGCGATAATCTTGGAATTGCAATTTTAGATCTGATTTTCTCAGGAGACGGTCTGATTTTTATGGGACATGTGCTGGATGGCGTAATTATCTATTTTATATCCTTCGTTCTGCTGTTTAGTTTAATTCGTCAATATAAGGCAAATACTTTGTGGAAAAATTCACTCATTCGGAAATTTGCTCAAGATATGTCTGATTATTTTTCAAAACAGAATTTTTCCATCTCCCTGATTTATTATTACATTGGATTTTTAGCCATAAATCTTTTGTTTTCCTTTGCTTCTATCTATTTATTTTATAGTCTGCAAAGCTTAGAGCATAAACTCATTTTGTTCCTTTTAATTCTGATTTGGATTGCAGGGGATCTATGGGTCTTTCAGCAGCTTTATCGAAAAGCAGTACAGCAGGATAAATTAAACGAAGCCATCTCCAACATTTCCGGAGGAGATACCAGATACTGCGTCGATTTAAAACAATTTAACGGACGGGAACGCTCCATTGCCGAACACATCAACAGTATCGGAAGCGGACTGGATACTGCTATTCAGGAACGGGTCAAAAGCGAACGTATGAAAACAGATTTAATCACCAACGTTTCCCATGATTTAAAGACCCCTCTTACATCTATTATCAACTATGTGGATCTTATCAAACGGGAGAATCTTCAAAATCCAAAGGTTCAGGAATATCTGGAAGTATTGGAACAAAAGTCCCAGCGACTTAAAACCTTAACAGAGGATTTGGTAGAAGCATCAAAAGCCAGTTCAGGCAATCTTAAACTGGACATGAGGTCAATTGACTTTGTAGAACTGGTTCAGCAGACAAACGGCGAATTTGAAGAGAAATTTTCTATGCGCTCTCTGGAACTTATCAGTAATCTGCCAGACGAACCTATTATTATCGAGGCAGATGGAGGCCAGCTATGGCGAGTACTGGAGAATCTCTATAATAATACTTTTAAATATGCCATGGAACACAGCCGTGTCTATGTAGATATGGTTCGTGAAAAAAATCAGGTTTTGTTTACCATTAAAAATATTTCCGATCATCCTTTAAACATTACAGGAAATGAACTTACAGAACGTTTTGTACGCGGAGATGTCTCTCGAACCACAGAAGGAAGCGGCCTTGGACTTTCCATTGCACAAAGTCTCACCAGACTCCAAAATGGTACGTTTGATATTATTATCGACGGGGACTTGTTTAAAGCATGTGTACGTTTTCCTGTTAAATCTGATTCATAGAGACACGCAAACTGCATGTTATAGCTGCAGACATACAACAAAAAGGATTCATCCCTGCATGCCCGATCTGTTTTCATCGGCTGCAGATGATGAATCCTTCTTTTTCTATTATTCTTTATAAAATTATTCTGTTATCTCTATCCAAAAATTCTCCATGCACAAATAAAGTTATTTGCCCACCAAGAACTTAATCCTCTATGCACGACGCGTCCATTACTGGAAGATGCATCTATAACGGTTCCGCCTCCTGCAGCAATGCCTACATGGCCTTTTACAACAACAATATCTCCTGCCTGAATATCTGAGAAGTTGCTGATTTTCGTATAACGTCCTACATTTCTCCAGCCCGAAGAAGTAAGGTAACTCTGTTTTACACCTACCTGGTTTAAACACCAGTATACAAAACCAGAACAGTCAAATGAATTCGGGCCTTTTGCCCCCCAAACATATGGGCAGCCTATCTTAGACTGAGCTGTTGCTATTAAGCTGGATACTCCGCCGCTATTGTGGATTACACCTCCGCCGCTGCTTCCTCCTGACGAACTTCCGCCCGAAGAACTTCCAGATGAACTGCTTCCAGACGAACCAGACGGTCTTTTGTTTCCTCCTGACGAACTGGAACTTCCTCCTCCCGAGGATCCGCTGTTTGCCGGTGCTTTTTTCACATTATCACTCGTCAGCTTTGCCAGCGTCTGAGCACCTACTGTACCGTCTACAGACAGCTTATTTTCCTTCTGAAAACTTTTAACTGCCTTTTCCGTAATCTCGCCATAATACCCTGTAGCATTTCCAGAATTAAGATAGCCGTACTTGCTTAATAAGGTCTGGACTTTCCGGACCATATCGCTCTGATCTCCCAGACGCAGACCATTCGGCACTGCAGAGGAACTGTTTAAAACATCTCTGGTGGACGGTCCCAAATAACCATCTACAATCAGGTCATTACGGGACTGAAACTGCTTAATTGCCACTGCCGTATCCTCTCCAAAGGCTCCGTCCGGAACAGTCATCAAATATCCCAGCGCTTTCAGTCTTTCCTGAGCCGCCAATACAACCTCACTTTTTTCACCATATGCAAGAAAATTCGCTTTAATCTCGTCACTATACAACAGGTTCATCGTCTTCTGACCTACTTTTCCATCAGCCTCCAAACCATTTACCTCTTGCAATTTTAAAACAGCAACTTCTGTTGAATCTCCGAAATTACCTGTCACCAAATCAGAAGATGCCAGATATCCCAACTCATAAAGACGATCCTGAAGCTGAGATATATCATCACCCTCATCGCCTTTCTGAGCCGCATAATATTTCGCATTCGGATCCATAATCGCATCATATGTGGCACTTCCCACAATACCGTCCATTGCTAGTTTGTTCTGTCTCTGGAAAATCTTTACCGCACGTTCCGTCTGGGTTCCATAGTAGTCGGTAGGTTCATCACTGTCCATAAACCCCAGTTCCATCAACCGGCTTTGCAGGCTGACCACTGCGGAATGCCTGTCTCCTACCCGGATATATTCCGGCATCGGTTCTACCTCCGGAACCGTTATTGCGATGTTAGGAAGAAGCTGTCCGCCAGGTTCCAAAGGCGGAATTGACTCCGGAGCTGTAGTAACCTCCATAACCGTCGATTCCGTTATAACTGCTGCTGATACTGCATCACTGCTTTCAGCCTGAATCCCGTCAATCGAAGTTTCTTCACTGCAGGCTGTGCCAAATACTCCAGCTGATACAATTACTGCAGTCAGAGCCGCATATACACCAAACCTTCGCAGGTTTTTCTTTCTGCAATTCTCTCTTATCGTTTTTTTCGTTCTCATTAAAAGATTCCCTTCTATAACTCAAATATCTCTGTCTCTTTTTTATGATTTTTGTCGATAAAAATTATTTTACCATATTTTCTGCGGAAAGATAACCTATAATTTTTACAAAATCATTAATATATTTAAAATCCTTTTTTACAATGAAAAAGGACGGATACCAATTCTATTTTTGAATTTGTATCCGTCCTAAAACATATTATCCATTGGACTTTACCTCTGTTTCTTTTATCTATATTAATTTTTAATGCGAAACTTTCATTCGCTTTTGATAAAACCCTCAATTATCATTTTTCATATTCTTTATTATAACTTAATTCTCTTATATTAATACTTCTTATCGATTATAAATATTATGTCTTATGCTTTTCCAAGTATTTCATAATACTTTCTCGTCATATTACCAAATCCTGTACTTTCTGCATGTTGTCCATCTTATTTTTATCGCTTTCAGTATTTCTATATTCGAATCTTATTAATAATAAAGGTTTCCAGAGGATTAACTAATTAGTACTTTGGACTGTACCTCCTTTTCTTAGATTTTTGTTTGTTTTTATTACTTTGTTTTGATGATTTTATTATACATAACTTGCCCTATTTTGTCAACACTATTTTGAAATTTTTTATATAATTTTTGATAGTAAT